>NZ_KN360939.1:111020-224455 GCF_000784355.1 Methanolacinia paynteri
TCTCCTTACCGGCATGCTGGATGACAGGAGCCATTATGTCCGAAAGGAGGTCGTCAAATCACTTGCACGTGTCGGAAGGGATGAGAATCTCGATTATCTTGTCGGCATGCTAGATGACGAGTCACGCGGGGTAAGGCTGGCAGCCGTCGGCGGTCTCGGCCGCAGCGGGAAGGATGAGGCTGTCGAATCGCTTGTCAGGGTTCTGGAAGGGGAAGAGGATGCCGAGGTTCGTATAAGGGTTGTTCATTCCCTGGAACTGATTGGAACCGCCGTCGCGTACGAGGCGATGAGAGTGGCGCTTGACGATAATGATCCCGAGGTCTCTTCAGAGGCCGAAGATATACTGAGACAAAATTATAAGATTTGATTTACATGAAACAGTGCATGAAACCTTTGTTTCATGAACGTTTTTTTTCTTTCAGATCTTCTGTCGTATCGATTTCCACGGGTAGGGAGTCGCAGAGAAGATCAATATCGATATTATCACAGGGACTACGAGGAGTCCGAAGGCTGTTGAGACATTCGTGATATCGGCAATATACCCGGTAATCGCAACGCCCAGTCCGCCTGCTCCTACCGCGAGGCCGAGCATAAGACCTGAGACGGTCCCTGTTCCCTGGGGGGCCATCTCGTGTGACATCGCGACCGTCACAGAGAACGAGGACCAGAGGAGGTAACCGAACGCCATCAGCGATATCAGGGAAATGATTCCATCGGACGTTATGAAGAGTGCAAACGGCAGGATCGAGAGTATAAGACTTGCAAGGACATATTCCTTCCGCCCGTATTTATCCGACATTCCCGCGCCTATCACCTGCCCGACAACACCTGCCATGAGCATGCCTGATGTCAGGAGGTTTGCAGTTACGAGGCTCATCCCCGTCTTTGCAAGATAGGTCGGAAGGTATGCAACAGATCCGAAGATTACCCATGCCCTGAAGGCCGATGCCGTCACAAGAAGGGTGATCGGGAGGTATGGGAACTTTGCTTCCAGATCTTTCTTCCCGCTGCTTTTAGAGTAGCTGTTCTCCAGTTCGGATACCGGGGGAAGCACCTTTCTCAGCAGCGGGACGATTAAAATTCCCGGAATTATTATAAGAGCGAGGCCGTGAAGACCGTAGCTTGCGACCGCGATTCCCGCAAGGATCGGCCCTATGGCGAAGCCGAGGTTTCCTCCGACGACGAACAGCGATGTCAGTCTCCCGCGGTTAGCCCCGGCAGCCATCCTGCTCACAAGACCGAGTGCGCTCGGGTGGAAGAACGCATGCCCGAGTGCGCCTATGATTGCGAAAGCGATCAGGAAGTAGTAGTTCTCTACAAACCCGATGAAGGACATGAAGAAAGCGGAGATCATCACGCTTACCGCAACCGGCATGCGGATGTTCTTTTTGTCATAAAGCCACCCGACAACCGGCTGTGTGAAGGATGATGAAAGGTTGTATGCAGTGACGATCAAACCTGCGAGAAAATACGAATACCCGTTCTGGAGAATAAGGAGAGGGAGAATTGCGGGCAGAACCGGCGAGTAGATATCGTTCACCATGTGGGCTGCCGAGAGCCCCAGTATAGAGCGTGTAGTCTTCTCCATTTCTGTGTTATATTTTAGTAATCCGGATTATTTCAACCCTGATCTCAAGACTGTCCTTCCTGTGGTGTGCAAAGGTCCTTTTTATCGGAAAGTCGCATCTTACAGTCTCATCGATCACGCCCCTTCCGCTGATATAGGATCTTATGAACGGGGTGCTGCCCTCGTTGAATATCCCGTAGGTTACACCGGCGCATTCGAGGGCCTTGTCGATAAACGGCCTGTCGGCATATTTTTTCTGGGCGCCGAACGGAGGATTCATGATCGCAGTGTCGAAGCTCCTGCAGCTGAAATCCGGGATGTCGCTTACAACAAAATCGGCCGTGACTCCTGCTCTTTCTGCATTCCTGTAAGCTGCCGCAACGGCGGCGGGATCGATGTCCACCCCGGTGACCTGCTCAGCGCCGAGAAGAGCCGCACCGCATGCAAAGATGCCTGTTCCGCATCCGAGATCGAGGACAGATCGTCCTTCGATATCTCCTTTCATATATGCATGGTAGAGAAGTCTTGCGGCGACGACAGGAGGGGTCATGTACTGTTCGAGAGCAGGATCGGGATTTTCGAATGTCTCGAATCCTTCAAGGAGCATCTCGAGTTTTCTGAGTTTCATATGCTAACTCCCTCAAGTGATCTCGTCTATTTCGAACTCTTCCCATTCCCTGGCACCGCAGACGATCTCAAACTCCTGTGGGGAGAGAACAGGAACCGGAAACCTTGCCTGGTCGTCGTACGCAAGCCTCGGGCATGCCGTATTGACGTAGACATCATACCCGAAGTTCAGGAGGGCGTCCGGGGTGATCTCGCCGATCTCGATTATGTCGGCCTTATCAGATAGTCCTTCAAGCCTCTTTGCGAGTTCCTCCCGTCTCTGCCCCGATTTTTTGCTCAGGAGTATCCCAAAGCTCCGTGCCTCCTTCGCCTTTTCGATAAGTGCATGCCTCTTTATAAGCATGCGGCGTTCGTCCGGGATCTCGGTTCTGCCTGTATAGGGATCGAATGCTACGACTCTCGCACCGGTCGCAAGGTGCACTCCAAGCGGATGAAACAGCCCTGTACCGATATAGACGATCTCGCTGCATCCTGTATTTTTTGCTGCATCATAGGTGCACCCGAGGACCTGGCCCTTAAACGGAGTTCTTTCGCTTCCCTTCGCGATCACGCATTCGATGCCGCGATCACTGAAAAATTGTATGATATCATCCAGCAGGTGGACATGCTGGATTGTTGTTATCAGCCCCACTATTTTGGATTCGATTGAGGGTATTACTCCCTCCAGCCGGGAGATATCGAAGTCCTGGCTGAAGTATTCGTAGATGACGTTCTCCCTTTCGTCCACGGGAGCGTGCCCGATATGGATGAGAATATCGGAATTTTTCATCAGATCAAGGTCGAGGTCGCAGGCACCCCAGCATGGTTCGCCCGAGATTACGATCTCGTAGCCTGCTCTCCTGAGGGCTTCCGAAATCCCGTGGGCCTTCCTTTTCAGTCCCTCCGGGAACTGGAGAGCGACCTTCCGTATAGTCCTCTCTTTCTCTTTTTCCTTTAACAGCGAGATGATTCTCACTGTCAGATCTTCTTGTTGTGCCTGAACACTCTCAATAGTTCTTTTTGATGACATTTACACCGGTCTCGTCGACATCTATCTCGACGAGGTATTTGTACGGCCTGCCGATGTCGCATTCGCCGCGTTTGATCACAACAAGAACATCGACTACCTCTGCCTTCTTCTGTTCGAGTCCTTTGAGGAGAGCCTTCATAGTCCCGCCGGTCGAGAAGACATCGTCAACTATTACGACACGGTCACCCTCTTCAATCCCGTTTAAGTAGAGTTCGCCCTTCGAGTAGCCGGTTGTCTGGTGGAGTGCAAGTTCCCCGGGCAGCTCATATTTTCTCTTCCTGACTATTGTCAGCGGGAGGTCTGTAATCAGCGAGAGCGCCACGCCGATATGTATGCCCATTGCCTCTGCGACGACAAGTTTGTCTGCATGATCCAGATCGAGGTTCCTGAGCATAAGTGCAGCAACCTCCCTGAGGAGTTCAGGTTCGACGATCGGGACTCCGTCGCTGATGGGGTGGATAAAATAGTTGTATTCTCCTCTTTTTACGATGGGGCATTTTTCCAGTGATTCCACGAGTTTGTTGAACATTACATCTCACCAACGTCTTTTAAAAATTCTTCAAGTGTCTCTCTTGTAATATGCGGCATACATACCGTTCTCATGTGCCCGTGCCGTGTCCTCGATACGATCCATCCGTCCGGAGTTTCATCGCAGGAGAAGGATGCGACATTTACCGAAGGCTGGACTGCAACGGGATGCCCGAGCTCTTCCATTCCCCTGATGAGGAAACGGGTGTTTTCCATGCACCTTTCGACGACTTCAATCATACCTTTTCGCCCTAGATGATCGAGGACCGCGAGCGCTCCCGCCACCGGGCCGCCGGGTCTCGTCCCGCAGAGCGTGCATTCCTTCTTTACTGTAAGGTATGGCGTGTCCACCTCGGTCGACCTGAAAAAGTCCGGGTTCCTGACCATTATGCAGCCACAAGGTATCGTGGACATGCCCATCTTGTGCGGATCGACAGAGATGCTGGATACGCCTTCGAGCCTGAAGTCGAAAGGAGGCGATCCCGGGATGAATGGGAGGACAAGCCCGCCGAACGCCGCATCGACATGCAGGAAGAGATCCCTGTCCAATGCGATATCCGAAAGGCGTTTTATCGGGTCGACTGTTCCGTATTCAGTCGTTCCGGCGACACCCACCATTCCTATGGTATTTCCGTCGATCAGGTCTTCCATTCCTTCAGTATCGACGACGTACTTTTCAGTCGAGGGGGCCTGCCGCATCTCTATTGAAAGAATGTCGCATGCCTTCTCAAAAGAGAAATGTGCTGATTCGGGAATTATCACATTCGGGTTCTTTTTCCCTGCATTTTCTCTTGCGATCCTGAGAGCCTGGATATTCGATTCGGTGCCCCCGGATGTTGCGTAACCGCATGCTTCGGGGAGACTCATCAGGCTTCCCAGTCTTTCGATAAGTTCGGCCTCAAGCGAGGCGGTTCCCATAAAAAGTCCCGGGTCTCCAAGATTGGATTCGATAAAAATGTTGTGCGCCCTGACCGCCACCGGGTGCGGAATCGAGCACATCGACGAGAGCACCTTCCGGTAGCTCCTGTCTGTCTCCTTTACCGAGGAGAGATGCCGGAACAGTTTGTCTTCCCGGAGTCCGTCTTCCAGCATCTGAAGTTACTTCCTTGCAGCATCGAGCAGGATCTTCTTTTCGGTGCGTGCAGCGGTTTCGCGAATCTTCTGCACCGCATCGATGTTTGCCGAGACACTTGTGATTCCCGTCTCGACGAGCCACTTCACCATCTCGGGGTCTGATCCTGCCTGTCCGCAGATGGAGCACTCGACTCCTCCTGCCCTGCACTTCTCTATTGCATATTTGATTAATTTCAGGACTGCCGGGTGCTTGGGTTTGTACATATCCGCGACGTTCTGGTTGTTCCTGTCGATCGCGAGCGTGTACTGGATCAGGTCGTTCGTTCCGAACGAAGCGAAAGCGATTCCCTCTTTGATGAAATCATCGATGAGTATCGCGCTTGAGGGGATCTCTACCATAATGCCGAGCGTTTTGTCATCCACGTCCACGCCAAACTCACGCATGAGCTCCTTTGCAGCTACGAATTCGTCCGGGTGGCCGACGAGCGGGAACATTATTCCGAGATTGTCGTATCCCTGTTCCCAGAGTCTCTTGAATGCCTCTACCTGAAGCCTGAACTGGTCTATGCTCTGGAGATCACGGCGGATACCACGCCACCCGAGCATCGGGTTGTGCTCCTCCGGCTCGTCCTCTCCGCCTTTCATGTTGCGGAATTCGTCGGTCGGTGAATCGATTGTTCTGACCCAGACCGGTTTTCCGGGGAACTCGTCCATGACGGTTTTTATGCCGACATAAAGTTCGTTTATGAATTCCTCTTCCTTCTTGTTCCTGATGAACCAGCCGGGAGTCTTTCCGAGACCCAGGATAAGGTGTTCGATCCTGAGCAGTCCCACACCGTCTGCACCGGTGGCAGCCGCCCTCTTTGCTGCTTCGGGAAGGGATACGTTGACCTTAATGCTTGTTGCTGTAATAATCGGAGCTGAAGAAACGGCAACTCCTGCAGGAACCGCTGCCGCAGGCGCGGCACTTTCCGGTATCGAGATCCTGCCCTCGTATACAAGACCCTTCTCTCCGTCTACCGAGACCACCTGGCCGTCGATGAGAATGCTTGTGGCCTTCTTTGTTCCGACTGCCGCAGGTGTTCCGAGTTCACGACTTACAATCGCAGCGTGGCATGTCATTCCGCCTTCGTCGGTAATAATTGCCGCAGCCTTCCTCATTGCAGGGACCATGTCCGGATTGGTCATCTTTGCGACCATAATGTCCCCGGTATTTACCTTGCTGAGGTCCTTTGTCGACCCGACGATTACAACTTTTCCTGTTGCGATTCCCGGGGATGCCCCCTGCCCCTCGAGTATGATATTTCCGCTTCCTTCCACCTTTTCACCCTTTTTAGTAGTAGCTGTGCCTTTTATGGTTGTTATAGGGCGGGACTGGAGAATGAAGATCTCATCTCCCACTATACCCCACTCGACATCCTGCGGGACACCGTAATGCTCTTCCGATATCTTTGCAAACTTTGCCAGCCTTGCTATCTCGGCGTCTGAGAGAACCGCTGTCTTCTGCCTCTCGTCAGGTACCCTGATCTCCTTTGTGCCGTGCGTTCCGTCAGGAAGGATCTCGATCTCTTTCGTCGCGATATAACGGTCGATTACGCGCCCTGACCTGCTGTCATATACATAATTGTCGGGAGAGACCATCCCTGATACGACAGCCTCCCCGAGACCCCACGACCCTTCGATTATCGTTGTCGGCTCTCCGGTCACCGGATGAGAGGAGAACATGACACCTGATTTTTCGGAATATACAAGTTTCTGGACGACTACTGCAATATCCACCGCACTGTGGTCGAAACCCTGCTTAACCCTGTAGTAGATCGCCCTTGCGCCATATAGCGAGGCCCAGCATTTCTGAAGAGACTCGATGAGGCTTTTCTCGCCTGTAATATTGAGATAAGTCTCCTGCTGCCCGGCAAAACTTGCATCAGGCAGGTCCTCTGCGGTTGCGCTCGACCTTACTGCGACGACCGCATCGTCGCCCATCTTATCGTATGCGGAAATGGTCTCGTTTTTGATGTCTTCAGGCATCTTTGCGGACATCACGATCTCTTTCACTTTTTCCGCTACGTTTTCTAAAAGATCCGAATCCTCCACGTCGATATCTTTTAGAGTGGAAAAGATCTTTTCGTCTATTCCCGATGTTACAAGGAATTTTCTGAATGCCTGTGCAGTCACGACAAATGCAGGCGGAACAGGAAGGCCCACCGCTGTCATTTCGCCTAAAGAGGCTCCTTTTCCCCCTACAGACGGAATATCTTCCTTTTTAATATCTGCTAACCACAGAATATCTGGCAATTTGCTCATGCTGAAAAACCACCCGGTAACAGGTTGTGTAAATATCTTGAACTACAAGGATAATTTATGTTTGCTAACTGGTGCCGGGCGTGACGGGAGAAAAATATCAAGATATAATATGTAGAAATAATTACGGGGATTATCAAGTGACATATAAAGTGCTGGTCAGCGACCCGCTGGCAGATGAAGGAATAGAGATCCTTCGCGGCTTCTGCGAAGTGGATATCAATACAGGCCTCTCCGAAGACGAACTTATAAAGATAATCGGCGATTATGACGGCCTTCTTGTAAGAAGCGGCACGGAAGTTACCGCGAATGTGATCGAAGCGGCAGCAAAACTGAAGTTTATCGGAAGGGCAGGTGCCGGTGTAGACAACATCGATACCGATGCGGCAACCCAGCGCGGCATCATCGTTGCCAATGCTCCTGCGGGAAACACTCTTGCAGCATGCGAGCACACCCTTGCCATGATGGCATCTCTTGCGAGAAAGATCCCGCAGGCGACCGCCTCGGTAAAGAGGGGTGAATGGAAGAGATCTGCCTTCATGGGTGTCGAGCTGAATGAAAAGACGCTCGGTATCGTCGGATTTGGCAGAATCGGGCAGGAACTTGCGAGGCGTGCAATCGCTCTCGATATGAAGGTCGTGGCATACGATCCGTATATCAACGAGGAAAGGGCCAAAGAGCTCGGCGTTGAGGTAATGACCCTCGATCAACTCTTCCCGGTCGCCGACTTCATTACAGTCCACACCCCCCTCATAAAGGAGACGAAACACCTCATCAACAAGAAGTCCATCGCTGTCATGAAGGACGGCGTCAGGATCATCAACTGTGCCCGCGGAGGCATAATCAACGAATCCGATCTTTATGATGCGATAGTTGCAGGAAAGGTTGCGGGTGCGGCGCTCGACGTATACGAGAACGAGCCGCCCAAGGACTCAAAGATCATAACTCTCGACGAGGTCATAACGACACCGCATCTCGGTGCGTCGACTGTAGAAGCACAGCTGAATGTCGCAGTCTCGGTTGCGAAGCAGTGTATCGAGGTTCTTAAGGGCGGTTCGGCCAAGTTCGTTGTAAACGCCCCGATGATCTCTCCCGATCAGCAGGACAGGATCGATCCTTACGTAAAGCTTGTCAGGAATATGGGAAGCCTTCTCATACAGCTCATAGAAGGAAGGATCGAATCCGTAGAGATCGAGTACGCCGGAAAAGCGGCTGAATTCGGGAGCGGTTCTAAATATATCACAAGAATGGCCCTAAAAGGAATCCTCGATCCGATCCTCCAGACGCCGGTCAATATCGTCAATGCCGAACTGGCGGCAAAGGAGAGAGGCATCAGGGTTTCGGAGACGATTACAGACAAGTCACTTGGATTTACGAACCTTGTCACAATATCGATAGAGACGGACAAGATGTCCGAGACAGTAAGTGGAAACGTATCTTCCCCGGAGAAACTCAGGATCGTAAAGATCGGCGAGTACATGACCGATATGACCCCGGGCGGGGATGTCGTCATCTCAAGGCATCATGATGTGCCCGGTGTTATCGGGCAGTTTGCAACGATTATCGGAAAATATGGCGTAAATATCGCGGGCATGCAGGTGGGAAGGAACCAGCCCGGCGAAGAAGCGGTTATGGTCCTCAATGTGGATTCAGAGGTCCCCCAGGAGGCGATGGACCAGATCCTGAAGATTGAAGGGGTCTACACCGCCAAATACGCTCATATATAATCAAACAATCATTTTTTTATCGATCTTTTTAAACGGATTAAATGCGGATGGAGTGCTTTTTTTAGTGGTAAATGAAATACCAGTCATGGTTAGATTATCTGGGATTTGGTATATATGAGAATAATATCCTTTCTTTCAGCTATGGTTTCCCTGTCGGCGCTTCTGAAGACCGCTTACGACAGGCTCTATACGGCTGAGGACGCTCAGCCCGAACTTGAAAGTCCCCTCCATGCCCGGTTCAGGAAAACGATCGAGAGCATGGAGAAGCTCATGGAGAGTATCTACATCGCGTTCGGGTCGTCTGTTCTCGGAATGGTCATCGATCCACCTGATCCACTCTGGCAGGCAGACCAGGTTTTTAATGAATTCCTGAGAAGCTACAGGGATTTTGTAGGGGAGTTCCGCGGACTTATAGCAGAGATCCGAAACAGTGGTGAAGATGTCAGGAATAAACTCGGAAGCGAATGGATCACCCTTGACAATCTTGGCAGGCTCTTTGATAAGGGTAGGATCGAGTGGGATGAAGTCGCATCTGAAGGAAGCCTTAAGATCGCCGATCCCGTCATGAACAACCCCCGGCGGTTTAACAACCACCTTGTCGGAAGATTCAGGGAATTTCTGAAGGATGAGATGGATATACATGATTTTGAACCTGTCGATCTCATCTCTTCACTGCTCCGGGAGAACGAGCTGATCAGTATTGCCGGGGCGCGTCTTATGCGTTTTATCGATGGTGAGGATCAGAAATAACTCATCTTTATTATTTTTAGAGACTTTTCTGCTCTTAAATTCTCTGAATATAAAACTTCAGTTTCTTTTACCTTTTCATCGGCCTGACTGGTCTGATGGAAGTTTATAAATACTTTTAGTAGGTATCTTTTTACTAAATGTAAAGTAAATTTTACTAAAAATCAGGGTGCACTGTGTGCATCCTGTTGTTAGGATCAGGATTTACCCAATGTGTAACTCCTGATCTTTCAGCTGAAAAGAAAAGTAGGTTTTCAGATATGAAAAGAATAAACATATTTCTAATATTATTGGTTATTTTTGCTACAATCCCGTTTATTGCAGCAGCAGATGACAGCGAAGATTCATCCTATACGGATGTAACCGTAACTTCAGTCGAATACGATCCTGAAGTCTTTATGCCCGGGGATGAAGGGACAATCACTATAACTGTAAAGAATACAGGGGATGAAAGTGTAACCATCAGCAGGGCTGAGATCTATTCCAAGGATGTGACGAACCTAAATGATGAGGCATATGATACTGTTGGAGCATTGGGTGCAGGAAATTCAATGGAATTTACCTTCAATGTGAAGGCACCCCTTAAAGAGGGCATCTATTATCCGAGATTTTATCTCGATTTCTACGGTTCAAGCGGCCTGTCATACAATGTGCCGGTAAAAGTGGATGACACGGGCTTAACCATCTCGGTTATCGACTCGCCTGATGCATGGCAGGAGGATGTGTCCAAGTCCATCCAGATCAGGGTAGGAAATCCGAGTCAGGTGACTGCAGACGGTGTAATAATATATGCATCCGGCGACGGGATAGAGTCGGATCAGACGAGCTACTTCGTAGGTGCACTCGAACCGAACGAATATGTGGATGTTACATTCGAGATTACTCCGTCAAAGGAGACGACGCTGAAACTGAATGCCGAATGGAATAACGGCATGAATTCGCATACGTCCGGGATATCCGTTCCTGTGGAATTCGGAGAGGATACGACCGGTGCCGATCTCGTTATCAACAATGTGGAGGTCTCCGGAGGAACGGTGACAGGGGATGTCTCCAATGCAGGACTTGAAGATGCCTATTCGGTTATAGTAACAGTAGGATCGCCCGCCGAAGCTATAGAGCCGTATAAGCAGTATGTTCTCGGTTCGCTTGAGTCAGACGACTTTTCCAGCTTTGAAGTCACATATTCCATTCAGGGAAGCAGTTCTTCGTTCCCGCTTGTAATCACATGGAAGGACGAGAACGGAAACACATACTCATCCGAATATACCGTTTCAGCTTCTTCCTCTGGCATGGCTGTTGAGGGCGATGATTCTGCTCCATCAGGCGGAGCACCCTCCGGAATGAATGGCGGCGGCCGCAGCGGCGGAATGGGCATGATGGGTATGAGCGGCGCAGGTTTTGCCAATATGCCCATTGCCGAGATAATCATCGGCCTGATTATTGTAATTGGCCTTGTAGTCGCATGGAAAAAGGGATACCTTGCAAAGGCAGCCAAAGCCGTGAAGGAGAAGCTGAATAAAGGAGACAGGAAGTAGGCGGTGAGAGCAATGACCGACAGGCCGGTTATCAAACTGGAGAATGTCACAAAGGTCTATTCCCTTCCTACGGATGACGTAATCGCCCTGGATAATATTAATCTTGAGATAAAGGAAGGGGAGTTCGTAGCCATTATGGGTACATCCGGTTCGGGAAAATCGACCCTTCTTAACCAGATTGGATGCCTTGACGTTCCGACATCAGGCAATCTTTATATCGACGGTAAAAGTGTGAGGGAGCTGAATGACAATGAACTGACCGACCTCCGCCGCGATAAGATAGGATACATCTTCCAGAACTTCAACCTGATCCCCCTTCTTGACCTGTGCGAGAACGTGGAGTACCCGCTGATTCTCAAATACAAGAAGAGGGACGATACAGGCCGCCCAAAAAAACTGCTTGAGATGGTTGGTCTTGACGAGACAAGAGTCTGGCATAAGCCCAATGAGATCTCAGGCGGTCAGAGGCAGAGGGTCGCAATCGCAAGAGCTCTTGTAAACGATCCTGCAATAATTCTCTGTGACGAGCCGACCGGAAACCTGGATTCAAAAACAAGCGTCCAGATTATGGACATGATATCCGGACTCCATAAGGAAGGACGGACTATCGTGATGGTGACACACGAACCCGACATTGCAGAGTATGCCGAGAAGACGATCGTTATGGGAGACGGGAAGATACTCTCAGAAGGAAGGGGACTCTCATGATCTTTGGGGATATCTTCTTTGAACTCTCTGTCAGGAACGTCAGGCTGAATTTCCTGAGATCGCTTCTTGCGGCGATAGGTATAGTCATAGGTGTTGTGGCCATTACTTCAATCGGAATAATGGGTGCGAACATGACCCTTTCCATCACCGCAGAACTTTCTGAGAGCGGCAATGTCATTATGATGAGCCCTGAATCCGGTGGCGGCGGTGGCGGCCCCGGAGGGATGGGCGGCGGTTCATCGGACGACGAGGACGAATATATCGATAAGACTCAGCTCAGGAAGATAGAGCAGATCGCAGCATCGGGAGACAATTTCGTTGTTCCGTTATATTCCACAAGTGAAACCATGGAAGTGGGAGGCGAGGAAGGAAGGGCCACAATATACGGTATTGATATGACTCTCGTTCCCGATCTTGTTGATATAGAAGACGGGTCTATGCCGCTCAGTACAAGTGGAGTTCTTGTCGGTTCGAACCTTGCGGAGAGATATAATCTTGTTGTCGGCAGCAGGATCAAGATCGGAGACGAGGATGTCGAAGACGATGACGATGTTCCGCAGTTCACTGTCCGTGTGACTGGCATACTGGAAGAGAAAGGGATGTCGTCCGATCTGAGCACCGACAATGCCATCCTGATGGACGAGGATTTGTATACCGCACATCTTGGCAGTGAATACGAGTATGATCAGGTAAATCTCATTGCCGGGGATATAGACGACATAGATGAGCTCGAGGAAGATCTGGATTATGCCCTGAACTACAGGGAAGATGAAGTCCGTATACAGGATTCAGGTTCGATGATCGATACCATCTCGGATACTGTCGGGACCATGACATCGTTTATGTCTTCAATCGGTGCGATTTCGCTTCTTGTAGCGGCAGTATCGATATTCAACGTCATGATGATGTCGGTCACCGAGAGGATCAAGGAGATAGGTATCCTGAGGAGTATAGGTACGAGGAGGAGCGAGATCAGGAAGATGTTCCTCTATGAGTCAATGCTTCTCGGAGTAGTCGGTGCCGGTATAGGTGCCATTGCGAGTTTCATCGGAGGCTACATTCTTACGTATGGAATGATCGGAACGACAGAGTATTTCTTCACGTTTGAAAGCCTTATTTATGTCCCTCTCGGAATGGTTATAGGAGTGGTCATCTGCATTCTTTCAGGTGTATATCCGGCATACAGGGCGTCATGCCTTGATCCGATAGAGGCATTGAGGTCAGAGTAAACCCGGGGGATTGCATAATCCCTTTTTCGATTTTTTTTAATTTCTCATCATTGAATTGAATATTTAATTTGTGGTATTTTGTTTTCTTTTCAGGTTTTGTTCTCTCGTTCAGCTAAATTATCAGTGCGGGAGGATGAATTTATAAAGAGAAACGAATTCCTTTCTATGATTATAAAGGGCATTATAAAACAACAAACTCCGGGTATTCAATTGTGGGACAGGAAATTAGAAGGACAGAATAATCAGGTTAGCTGTTGATTATAAACAGATCCTGGATTTCATCCTTCGTAGACGAACACTTCCTCGATCTTTACATCGAAATAATTTGCAATCTTAAATGCCAGATCCAGTGAAGGGTCGTATTTTCCTTTCTCTATTGCGAGAATAGTCTGTCGTGTCACTCCAAGCTCTTTTGCAAGCCCCTCCTGGGTCATGTCATGCATAGCACGAAAGACCTTAATCCGATTCTTCATCGGAATCATATCCTCCGTATTTGCTGTTGTAGTAGATCCTGAATGCGACGAATAGGAAGATGATTCCTACAAGCATTATGAGTTGGCTGAATACGGGTCCGAATATGAGCCGGCGGACATCTCTCTCAAAATCTATGAACCTTATGATCATTGTAAGAAGTATGGAGAAGGTCAGTATCCAGAAGATTTGGAGAGTTCTCAATGCTGATTTATAGTTTACAAGTGCAAGTCTCTCGTCCGTCATTCCGGGTTCGACCGTATTCACCTGCTCAAGGATAAAGTAGGCAATAATTATTCCTGCAGCAAGAGCGATAGTAGTTAATTCCATTGCGGGAGGGCGGTTGTAATCCGCAGCCCACCAAATAATTCCTATCTCAATCAGGGCAATAAATGCCACTATTATATAAGAGGTATTCCTTTTCAGTGAGAGCTTCATATCGATCACAGCAAGATTTTCTACAATATGTAGGTTATATTTTACATTATTATTTGTTTTGTATAGGGTGAGAGAACGTATCGATGTAAAACTAAAAAATACCTTTCTATTTGTGCAGTTCATCTATATGGATGTCTTGCGAAGGCAACCTGTTTCCAGCTGCGTTAAGGGATTGGCCTGCATTCTGCTTTTCATATGCAGCTTTTATCTTTTTTTGAATTCTTCAATGAGGTTATCCCATGAATCCCGCTGCAAGGAAAAGTGCCGTGAAGAAGAGCAGAAACATCGCCGTAACTCCTGCTGCCTGTAGGGTGGTTTTTTTATTGAGTTCTGTCATCAGATAATCTATGCATCTCTATATATTTTACATATTTCATTTGATCATACCGGAGCAGTATATTCAGATCTCATCTGCTATTTAATATTATATTCTCTGTGGGCCTGAAAAATGGATTTCTATTGTGTTTCAATCGATTTTCAGATTGTTTTTATTCGAGCGCCTTTTTTATCGCCGATACGATTGTCTCAATTTCGCTATATGGTGGTTCTTCCATCCCGCGTTTTTTGATCCCGTAATCGGTTGCGATTATCCGGAGGTCCGGGTTTATGCCGAGGGATTCGATCTTCTTTTTCCCGCAGCAGTCTTCGCATCCGTCGAGTGCAAGGATCGTTTCGAATTTATCCTGTGGATTTTTTTTAAGAGCCTCAAGCCTTCCTGCTTCAATACATCTGTCAATCTTTCCTGGGCACGGTGCATGAGGGTTAGCCCGGCCTGTGTCGTCAGTTTGCCTGTGTTTGAGACGCCGGAGCATGTGATGATGGTAATGCCCATGATTCCTGAAACCTTTTCATTCGGAATTCTTTTCTCCCTTGCCTTCCCAGCAGGCGGAGACTGCGGTCTCAATATCATCATCCGAGTAGGATTTTGAAGGGCCTTTTGTGATGCCGAGTTCTGTCATGATAAGATGTTGAGACACCGGGACATCGTTTGCATCCGCAATCTTTTTTGCACAGTTCATCGGGCACCCGTCGAGCACGACAACTCCGCCGGTATCCTTTGCTCTTTTTATGAGATCTTCTTCTCCTGTCGCGAGAAGTGCAGTGCATGCGATCTTTCCGAATCCTTCTTCAGTAAGCCGGATTGCCGCAAGGTTTGTAATCTGACCTGCATTCGCCTGCCCGGAACAGGGGAAGATGATCCTTTCTGGTTCATTCCCGCCACACGAGCAGGAGCATTTTTGTTCGTCTTGCAACTTACTGCACCTCTCCAAGTATCTTTTTCAGTTCGGCAACATCGGCAACCCTTCCGGAGACCTTGATCTCCCCGTTGACAGCTACCGCGGGGGTGAGCATTACGCCCCGGTCAATTATCTCTTCGATATCCTCGATCTTCTGGATATCGGCGGAAATACCGCTCTCTGCGACTGCCTTTTCAACGTTTTTCATTTGTCGTTTGCATTTCATGCAACCTGTTCCGAGGACTTCTATCTTCATTTTTTCACTTCCTGTTTTCATATTCTCTAAACAATGCAATCTTGTATTTTGTTTCTGCTGCGTCCGGGATGTAGTTGTAAATCCTGACTTTTTTGAGAAGAGTCTCGGTAATCTCTGTTTTGCTCCGCAGGCCTATCTGGCGGATTTCGGCGATAATCTCTTCAAGCATCGTTATGCCGACTACTGCACCATCGACATCGATCTGTTTAACGCGCCTCATCGCATCTGCGGCGCAGCATGGTATGTCTTTATTGGTCATCTTTGGATCACCCGATTATCATTCCGTATATCATTCCTGCAATTGCAGACGATAGTATCACAAGAACAGCATAGGCTGCTGTCTTTTTTGCCCCCATAATTCTTGATATCACCAGGAGCGACGGGAGGCTTACGCTGGGTCCCGAGAGGAGGAGGGCAAGTGCCGGCCCTCCTGCCATAATTCCGCTCGTATAACCGAAGGTCGTCCCTATGACGGGAACTTCAAGCAGCGTCGGCATGTAGAGGATCGTTCCGACTATTGCTGCAAGAAGGCTTGATGTGAACGAATTCGTCCCGAAGAACGGGCTGAAAGTCTCGGGGGGGATGAAGTACGAGATCATCCCGAGGATGAATGTTCCTGCAATCAGTATGGGAAAGATCTTTTTTGTCAGGTCCCATGTCTCCAGCCCCCATTCCGAAACCTCGTCTCTCTCGAAGAAGTAGATTACCAGCACGGCAATGCCGATGGTGAGTGCATAGATTACAGGGAATTTGATCATCCAGTCCGCCTGTGCGGTACCGGCGATCAGGATTCCTACCAGGAATACGAAGAAAAGCGGGACTACCCACCTTGGGCGATCTGTTTCTCTCCCGGCCGGAACTGACGGCATTGTGGTCATATTCTTTTTCGTCTCCTCATCATGCGACCTGAAGATGGCCGCCATGATAAGGCCGATGATTATCGCCATTGCGATTGCAAATGCGGCTCTTGCTACTCCGAGATCAAAGCCGAGCACATTTGCCGTGTAGACGATCGCGAGGATGTTGATCGCAGGTCCTGCGTAGAGAAAGGTTGTTGCAGGCCCGATCCCGCTTCCGCGTTTGAAAAGGCCTGCAAACATCGGGAGGATCGTGCACGAACAGACTGCGAGCACCGTTCCGGAGATCGATGCAAGGCCGTAGGCTATGCTTTTCCTGGCATCTGGACTGAAATATTTCAATATCACTTCTTTCTTTACAAATGCGGCGATTGCACCGGCGATAAAGAAAGCGGGAATCAGGCAGGTGAGAACATGCTCTGCGAGGTATCCTGCGAGGGTATTCCAGCCGACTATAAATGATCCGAGAATTGCCTCAATCATCTTTTTCTTCTCCGGTTTTCTCCTCTCTCTTCTAGGGCAAAGGAGTGTTTCAAATTTATTTGAATTACTCTTTGATTGTGTTACGTATATACTTTACTATTTCAACATTTTTTGAAATGATTCTTGGTCTTTTTTTCATCGGGAGAATACCGGTGTTTATATATCGGGTGTAATTTCATATTCCTTTTAACTGGAGATCGGTTAATGGAGAAGAAATGCAGCTGCTCTGAAGAAACCATGTCGCTTCCGGATGAGATTGTCCTGTCGCTCCGGAAATATGGCGGGATTGACGGACTTCTCAAACGTCTGCCGGATGATGAAACACTTGCTTCATCCGGCGAGGTCCACAAAGCGCTTTCTGATCCGATTCGCCTGAAGATAATGTCTATGCTCGGCATCCAGCCGCTCTGTGTCTGCGTCCTGAAGGCGGGTCTTGGAATCGCGGACTCCAGGCTCTCTTATCATCTCTCGGTGATGAAGAAGGCAGGCCTGATAAAGGGGGAACAGCAGGGCAACTGGATTATTTACAGTCTGACGGAAGATGGGAAGAAATGGGTTCTTTGAAGGGGTCGGGTCTTTTGTATTTCTATAGATATGATGCCTGTATTTAAATAATTCCGGAATATATCACGTTTTTATCGCTTATCAACCGGACGATGTCTCCTGAGACGAGATTTTTTGTGATGGTTATGTTGTCGCCCAGGTCGAACGAATCGCCCTCTAAGTTGTCGTCCGATAAACTTATTGTCTCGGTTGTATGGTCATCTCTGATTATTACTACTTTCAGATCTGATTTTTTAACCCAGTCTCCTCCTTTGTGCCATAATTGCAATGTATCGGACGAACTGTTGTAGCTCCGGATGATATCTATTGAGTCACTTCTTTCTGCCGGCAGGAGGCCGAGCAGTGTTACTGAAAAAATAGAAACCAGGAGCACCGCAAGTGCGATCATCATCATCTCTCCTATGACTGGTGATAAAGCGCTGTCATCCGGCGGATTATGGTGCATGTGTTAATTTACATTTCATTTTGGTTTAAGTTTTATTGTTTTATATCAATTATTTTTTAAAAATATTCTGATTGTGTCGGCCCTGTCACTTTTGAATCGCGCGCGAATGTCTGTTCATGCCTGGGATTGGGATCTCCCCTGTTTCTGTGATGTGTGGTGTAGGGGTGGGGGGTTGCTGGGATATTTCTTCTATAATGAATTGGGGGACGCAAAGAGATATTCGAGTGCATATGCCGAGTATTCTCTAAAATGGTCATGTGCAAAATTGAGGATGTAATTATCGATCGTTTTACTGTTGTTGGGGAAATGAACGTCTGAAAGGTATTTTTTAACCATCCTGCTGCGAATATGGGAATCTACAGGGAAGAGCTCATAGCGGCGGAAGGCAAAGATCAGTACCCATTCGGCAACAGTCGGCTTCACCCCCCTGAATCCCGAGATGATCTTTATTGCATCCTCTGATTTCATGGACTCGATCTTTTTTGACCACAAGGGGTCTTCTGCAACTTTTTTTGCTGCAGAGTGGATGTTGTTGGCCTTGTATCCGAGGTTGCAGGTTTTCAGCTTTGAAAGTCCTTCTTTTACCAGTGTTTCGGCTGTGGGGAATGTGTGGTAAATTTTCCCGTCAAGCTCGATCTCATCGCCGAATTTCTGTGAAATTCTGGTGAAGCAGTCCTCTCCGGGGCTTGTGCGCTTTTTATTTATCGTCAGCTGGAAACAGAGGCATTCCCAGGGATCCTGACCGACCAGTCTCAGTCCCAGGTTGGCTTCTATGGCACTTTTCAAGTACATGTCGCCGCTGAAAGAGTCATAGAATTCTTTAAGGTCGTAGTCCAGGGAAAAATATTCTCTATAGCATCTTTCTGAGCATCCCGAAAAGTATATTTTGTCATCGAGCTGTCTGGTTTTGATTACATTGTCTTTGACGACTCCGTACCACCAGCCGTTGACCTTTTCCCATCGCGGGGCCTGTCCGCTTGCAAGGGTGCTATCAAGGCTAAAAGGGGAGTCTTCATTGATCTCAATTGATCTATAACCCTCCATTTGAATCTTCTATTGCCCGGGTATATAGAAAAATATTGTTCCTCACGTAAAAAATAAATTGTCATATAACAATATTATTTTAATAAATGTCGGTACAGTCTATACTGTTTTCTTTGTCGGAGTTGATGGATGAGATTCTTTGTTGAAGATGCTGTTTCAGCGGTTATCGGTGTAATGCTGATGCTTGCCGTTACTATTATTATTGCATCGACTGTGGCCGCCTTTGCCGGTGGGGCTTCAACTACCTTCGAGGATACTCCTGCTGCCAGCCTTGCGGTATATTGTGACGGTTCGGTTGACGACGGGACTTTCAACATAATATTCGACCATCTTGGCGGTGATAAGATCTCTACCGACGACCTGAAGATTATCACCTGGATTGATGATGGTTCCGGTGATCCGATCAAGTCCGATCATACTCTCAGCTCCGAATGTTCGTCTCTTTATCCTTATTTGAGGCTCCCCTATGTCTATGACAGTCAGGTGTCTGGTTCTAACAATTCCGAGTTCGGTGAGGCGTTATGGAAACCTGGGACTGTTGCAGGAACTCGCGATGCGGATGCAACTGAGGAATTTCTGAACATTCCTGAAGACAAAACTCTTGATGATTACGAAGGCTCTCCAGTGGAGGTTACGATCGTATATCTTCCGAGCGGAAACACGATCCTGAAGACAGAGTTCCTGTTGGAGTGAATTGCTATGAAATTTTGTAGGGATCATTTATCCGGACTTTCTGAGGTATTCGGTGTGATGCTGATGCTTACCATCACGCTGATAATTGCCTGTGTGGTTGCAGCATTTGCATGCGGTCATTCTTTCGACACTGTGGATGATTCCATATCGGCAAATATTGTTGCTTCGGATTGGGGTAAGGATGGGTCTTTATATTATATTATCTTCGATCACCTCTCCGGGGACCCTGTCGATCTCAACAGTATCGAGATCAACCTTGCTAACCGCTCCTCTGCCAAAGATAAGACTGTTATCAGCAACAACGATGTTCCTCGCGATAGCGGGCATGAGTATATCGAAAACTATGGGGAGGATGATACTACAGTGACTGTCGGCGATCGTTTTAGACTCTATGCCGATGGGTCGGATGAGGATGGCGGTGCAGTCACAGCGATCTACTGGCAAAAGGACGGTGCTGATGCTGAGTTTTCCGTGCCGGTTGATGGTTATATCGATTACAGGATAATCGATCTAAGATCCGGCAGGGCGATCAGTGCCGGTTCGATACCTGTGGAGATCTGACTTTTTTTACGTATTTCGTTCTGTGTTTTCAATTTTTTTTAACTAAATATTTTGGTCTGCTTAATTTCTGTGGGTGGGGCGCGTGCAAATCTTCTCTCTGTTGTTGGCCAGGATATTTATTGGCTCCCTTCCTTTCGGATGAGAAAAATATGATCTAATTCCTTTCTTAAATGAATATTTTGACAAACTACACAATAATTTTAAAATAGTTTGCTAAACAACAATTAAAATTGTCCATCCTTAGACATTGCATCTTTCTCTTGGGGGCTGAATGAAAGATCCGGCTTTTTTAGAGATTTATGCCATTATGGACGTTTTAATCCCGCAATTTTGATAGGGCGGGGGGCTTGCACTCATTGAGTCTGCTGTCTTGTCGAAAAAAGGGAAATTCGATAATGGAATTTTTTTCATTATCTCTCTCTATCAACAAAACAGCTGCATTCCGGTTATTATTCCGGAATGCGGTTTTCTGTTCTTTAAATTATTGTTAAAAATTATCAATCGCAATATTAAAATATATTTAGTTAGATCAACTTTATTTGCCCACAATGTGAAATGGTCTGGGCCTGCATGGAGAGTGCACCGCAATCTGTCCTTTTTTTGCAGGTCAATCACCGTTTTGGGCGTGGCGGGCTGCAATGGGGGACACTACATACCTTACATCCGGTGGGGTAATCGATTATTCATCATAATCACTTTTAGCCTCCTTTCATCTCGCTTTTAAACGAATTCAGGTGTAAAAATGAAAAAAACGACATTGATGCTATTTATAGCAGGAATGATGGTCCTGGTGCTTTTCGCACCAGCGGCAATGGCAGCGGACTATCCGCAGGCAGGACAGTTCATTGCGCATTACGATGAGGACAAACTCGCCAAGGATACCTCGTCGGAGAATGGAGGTACGACTTATTCTGCCGATGAGGCAGTATCTAAGGTGGTAGCGAAAGCCACTTCTCCTGAGGTGCCTGTAACAGCTATTATTACTCCTGTTCCGGACGACTGGCCCCAGTTTATGTATGATGAGGAAAATGTCGGGTACTCGCCATGTGACGGTCTTCCGTCCAGCAACACTCCGAATACTTATTTTGATGACCGAGAAGTAATAGGTACTGTTAATCCTGTGATCGCGAGAGGGTACGTATTTCTCTATACGGGATACTCGGGTTTTGACGAACCAAGCGGACTTTCTACGATCAACCTCACATGTTTGTACGAAGACAACCTGACAGTCAAATGGGACTTTGTACTCCCGCGAACACAGCATCTGGGTTCATGGGGTGCACCTGCATTTGACGGAGGATATGTCTATGCAGCCTCGGACAACAAGATTTATAAGATCCGTGTCTCTGACGGCCACGAGATGTGGAACTTTACTACAATCAGGAACGCTATCTGTAACGGCGGTTTGACAGTTAATACCGGCCCTTATGTTTTTGGCAGCGACTGGTATGGTGACTATTACTGTCTTTTCAAGAGCAACGGAACCATGAAATGGGTCTTTAATAACACAGATACTATTTGGTATGATATGACATATTCGCAGGCAACACCTGCGTACGATCCGGATGAAGGCACTCAAGGAAAGATGTATGTCTGCGGATGGGGTTATAACAGCAACACATCGTTCACCGGTTACCTGTACAAGGTGGATGTCGCTGCAGGCACTGAAGACTGGAGTTATGGTGTAGGATCATCAGGAACTTCCGAATCATTCTGCGGCTCACCGTCACTTGATGAGAACAACGTCTATATTGCATCATATAGTTTCAATGGCGATGGAAATCTGTATAGGATTAGTAAAGACAGGTCATCCATTGTCAGCCGACCTATCGAGCGCACCGACGCAACACCGTCAATTGATCTGGTAAACGATCGTGTATACATATCCGGTGGATGGAACGGCGGTGACTGGGGCATTGCACCTCCTGGCGTAAGGTGCTTCCAGACCGACTCGTCTCTGACTCCTGTATGGACTCGTTATAATGAATCCATGGGTGGATGGACGGGCTCTGTAACCATTGGAGAAGATAGCGCTGGACACAAGCTGGTCTTTGCCGGAAAAGAATCCGGTGATATGAATACATTCTGCTACAACACAACGTATGCACTTTACGCAAATAACGGCACTACGAAGTGGTCCTACCCTGCGGGGGGAGCTACGGCGGCAATTGCAAACGACAAGGTTTACACTGCCGGAAATGACGGAAAGCTCTACGTGTTCGGTTGAACAGATTGATCGTTCATTCAAGACAAAGGATGATTCCCGTCATCCTTTTTTAATTTACAAACTCAGGTTTGGAACATTTTTCTGATCTTTGGTGCGGGAGTAGGTTATATTTGTGAATGGCCGTGAAAATTTTCCTTGCAGTTGTCTCATTGATTTATCCCGGGTACTTTAAGCAATTTGAAGTGGGGGGTACGAAGGAATGAACCGTCTGTGTGGTATTTTTATTCCCGGAGGATCTCTTATATTATCTTAGAAGCGCATAGGCTCCTGAAAACAATATTGGGAAAATCAAAGTCCTGCTTGAACGTTTGTTCTTCATATGATTATTGAGGGGGCATGGAATTTCTGATTGATGAAGTATCGGCATATTCTAAGCGATATGTTCTATTGAACATCAAAAGAACAGGTCATAACTTTACGTTTATTTGCTGGATATTTCAACGAAAGAGGTATGTTCGACTTTTTTTGTTGCTGATTCCGGGGACGGTTTCTTCAGGAATCGCCGGTGTCTTTGGCCTTTTAGATAAAGTCCCTGACAGAAACAACAGATTGTTTATCTTATCTGTTCCGTGAGAGGATAAGGTCTGGCCGAAATGTTATGGTAGTAAAAAAGAACGGTTACCTGTGAAAGGTATTGAATTTATAAAGAAAGGGTTTTTTTAATGATTGATGCCTCTTTATTTCTTCTTCAAACCTCCGTTTCATTCTGTTTCGATGATGCTGTTGTCAGGGAAGACGAGATCTCCCTGTCCCAGGATTTCTCCCGAAGGCTTGTGCGACAGTATCCAGTTGTTGCCCGAGCCGAACTCGAAGGCAAATGACTGTGTAATTCCCGCATCATTCGTGGCCGCAATCGCCCATGGCTGGCCTCCGTCGTCGGTATAGATTTTGAACTGGTCACCCGTGCGTATTATGGTGTCGTCATCCGTTTCCGGGCTCACCTTGGCAAAGTAACCGTAGTGCTGGCTGTTGCTCAGTTCCACAAGTTCGTCCAGAGTGTATTCTACATCCCTGCCTGGGTTATTGTAGTAAGACAGCTCGCACTTGGAGATATTGCCGGCACTATTAAAATCATCACCGATCTCATATTGTGGCTCAAAGGCCCCGGCTGATATCTGTGACCTTACTGAATCGTAATCGACTACTATGCCCATGTCGTTTGAATTGAATGACATCTGCAGGTCCTTGAGATCGATCGGGTCTCCTCCCAGGTGTGTGAAAGTCAGTCCGTGCTGGTCATTCACAGTTGGGGGTAGGAACACTTCTTGAGGAGGGGAGAGTGGCATCTCCATAGAGGGGTTCCCGTAAGGGGTTGCAATCCATGTAATCTTAATCAAATCTCCTCTGATCACGTTTGAATCAAAGTCCAGTACCGGCTCTGATAGCACGACATTCGGCCCTGTCTTCTTGTCGAGCCCTATATCTCCTGCTAACCCTGAGACAACCGCCGCAATGATGATTGTCACGACAAGCATCAACATCACGCCTATCACCGGCGAAGCCGCCTCTGTTTCGTGATTATTCCTTATCTTTTTCATTTGAAATCCTCCTGAAAACGCCGTAACTCCTGCCACAATATGCAGGGTCTGGCGTTTCTTATCTCAGGACAAACTCTCCTGTCTGGATCGCCTTTGCACTCTCCTTGTCAAGTATCATGTAACCGACGTGTGCATAGTACGGGATTGTAAAGCTAACTGCTGCAGTTTCCGGCCTGAATGTGAACGTTTTGTTCGAGGCATCGTTGTCGTCGCAAGTGAGGACCATCCTGTCGCCTCCGGTTATGAAACCGTCCGCATCGCCGCCCATCTCGGTGAGATAGTCGTAATCAGGGCCTGTCATATTGTCGAGGTTCGACAAAGTGATACTCTTGTCATCGTACTCTAACTGTACAAGGACCTCATCTATCAGGAGTTCGTCTCCGCCGGTGTGTTTGAACATGATCGTCCCGTTGCCGTCCAGATCGGGATCGACCGTAAATGCCGCATTCGGTACTTTGCTCTCTGTAGAGCTCATTCCTCCTGCAAATCCCGATACGACTGCCGCTATTATTATAGTAACGACAATCATCAGCATCACGCCTATGACCGGGGAGACTGCATCTTCGGGTATCGCTGCAATTTTTCTCATTGTACTCTCACATCCTTGTCAAAGATTGCTTTCTGGGAATTTGTGTCTACGAGCCTTATGCCGATTATATCGCCGATTTCTACTTCTTCCGGATCAAGACCGGTAATTGCTGCAAATCCATCCCCGTTGCCTGTCGTGATAATCTGGCCCGGGTTCCAGATGAAGTTCCCGTAATTGGTGTCGTCATCTCCTACGTCACCTACTTTGACATCGGTAAGATATGGAACTCTTGCGGTCACGATATTCCCTTCAGAATCGGTAAATGCGTTCTCTACCTTGACCCCCTGCGACCTGTTCTGAACAGGGATGCCTCCCGAGTTTATGTAGCTGACATAGAACCTGAGGTCGGCTGTCTTGAGGGAATCCCCCGAGACATGCTTTAAAGTCATCACTACATTGTCCGCATCCTCTTTCACGATATTGCATTGTATCGCCGCAGTTGGTGCTGCATTCTGGTTATCGCTCATTCCTCCTGCAAATCCCGAAACAATGGCGGCGATAATTACGGTCACGACAATCATCAGCATCACGCCGATAACTGGTGAGACTGCATCTTCTCTTATTTCCATTTTTTTCATATTTTCACCTTGAATTCCTAATTTATATGGCGATAACGCCTTCAGAGATGATCTGTCCGCTCTCTCTCTCTATTACTTTGTAGGTCCCGATCTCGTCGATTGTCAGGTAAAAATCAGGGTCATCCCAGCCGAGGTATGCACCGTCGACTCCGCTTCCGCTGCCGTCATTGTCTGCAGTCAGGTAGAACTGGTTGCCGGTGGTGATCTGTGTGTCCTTTGAAGTAGATCCACGTGGACTAACCTTTTCGAGCTTATATATGCCTGCAAAACTCCTTGTCTCTTCGCCGTTTGTCAGTATTATGTTGCAGTCCACCAGATCCACGAAGTCTCCCGATTCATGGGTGAAAAGGAGTTTGTTGTCTGTTGCCCTGCATGAAATTACTGCTGTCGGGGCCTTTCGATCCTCATCAGAATATCCTCCGGCAAAACCTGAGACGACTGCGGCGATAATCACGGTCACTACGATCATCAGCATTACGCCTATGACCGGGGAGACTGCATCTTCGGTTCTCAATTTCATATGACGGTCACCTCATCCGACCAGATGATCGTGTTGGACGGTTCATACACCATGTTAATCTCGATCTTCTTGCCTGCCTGGGGGTGTGCGACATTAAGGAGATATCCCGGACCTCCGGTGAATTTCTCACCTGTGTGCCAGTAACAGCCGGTTTCCCCGAAGAAATTGTCGGTACTTGTCCCTGTAAAACTCAGAAAAGCATTCGGCGTGTAATGGGCGGGGCGTGTAACAACTGATTTTGTAAATTCATAAGAACAGAGTGTGCCGTTTTCATCCTCGTGATAGGACACGATCTTCAGATCTGCCGTATCGATCGCCTCACCGCCTTTCATAGTTGCCTCTACATATGGTGCTATATCGCCATTGGTGCTGGCAATGACATATGCAGAATAGACCTTGAACTCGAACGTGGCTACGGGTGTGTCTGTTGACGAATCCGTGAGTCCGCTGGCAAATCCCGAGACGACTGCCGCTATAATGATGGTCACTACGAGCATCAGCATTACACCGATGACTGGCGATACCCCGCTTTCTTTTTCATGAAATGCTCTTTTTGTCAATAGATCACCTCTCCGCTGAAGATCGTCTTGCCGCTCGGTATGTGAATGATTTCAACCTCGATCGGCTCGTCACCGACGGTTCCAACGGTTATGACACTTCTGAGCGATGCCTGATCGATCGTTGTATAGATGTCGCCCGGCATCATGGTGGAGTTGCCCCAGTATTTGACTGGCTCTCCGTTCGATATCGTGCACGGGTACCCGTTGTTGGAAATGAGAGATCCGTTGCCTGTCTCATAATCCGCTGCATCGAAGTAGTTTTCCGGGTCCATAGGATTGAGAGAGCCGTCGGTTGTGTGCTTGTAGATCCCTGTCAATGTGGTTCCGTCAATTGTGCGGGTGATGTCGTGGAAATAGGTTATGATCTTCAGTTCACTCGTGTCCAGCGAATCCCCCCCGAGATGCGTGAAGACAAGCTTCGGATATGTTCCTTCACTCTTCAACTCCACATCAAGCTGCGCAGTTGGTGTTTCCTTCTGGTCAGAGACCATACCTCCCGCGTATGCCGAGACCGCCGCGGCGATAATTATCGTCACGACAAGCATCAGCATAACCCCTATCACGGGAGAAACAGCCTCCGAACTAAAATCTCTATGCTTCTTCTCCATACCAGATACCACCAAAGGTAGGTATTTTTCCCAAACCAACACAAATTGTTTTTTAACAATTTTTTTTGATAAGAGTTGTTTTTTTATTATATTTTGATGGTTGATAAATATAGTGAAACTGACCATATTGCCCCAATTCATCTTTTTTGTATCATTTTCAGTCGAAATGAGGAATTAAGGTTAAATTTTTATTTTTACTGGCGTCGGGGTGGCAATGTGGGTGTTGAGAATTCCCGAGCATTGCCAAATATAGTTTATAAAAAACAAATTTTTTTTATTAGTGCTGCAAACCTTACATGGAAGTTAATCCGGGTACATTTATGAGGGTCCTGAAAGCAAAGAGTCAGGGGAGAGTCGTATTTTTAGTCATACTGGTCGTTATCGGCATTTTAATAACCGTACCAGCATCCGCAAGATATTCTTCTCCTGAGGGATCAAATGCCGGAGTAAATCCCGGCGATACTGTGTTCAACGGGGAAAGAGGTCTCAATTTCTCTACTTTCCAGACTACGCCGCCTCTTGAGGCGCCCCTCTGGCTCGCCTGCGATGGCGGATCTTCCGGCGCACTCGCCATGCAGACACTGGATGCCGAAGCTGTGCTCTCAGGTCGGCTCAATGTCCTGTCGACGTACCTTGACAGGCCGTTTAAACTCTATAACGGTTCGTGGGGAAATTCAATCTGCATTGTCTCCGAACCGGACGGGGGGATAGAAATACGGACAGGAACGGCACTTGGGACCGACGTGAATCCGGCGACAACCGACACCAAAACACCTGCTGTAATTCCTCTCAATATGAACGTCCAGTTCAAAATCGACTCGACGAACCTGAACAACGGGAATTTTGTCAACCCGTGGTATGAATACAGTCTCAAAACTGCCAGCGGCCTTAAATTGAGTAGAGTTACGAATATGGACGGCGATTCCGTCTCACTCATGGATCTGATGGAAGACCCTACTAGAAACAATAATACCCTTGCATTTAGCATCGGAGACCAGAACCTGAATCCGGAGGAAGGGTCATATGTCATGGAGTTTACTGCATATAACGGTCAGAACTCTTTTTATACTGCAGATTATGATTTCGATGTCGTCCGCTACACCCTCGCAGCATCGGCATCACCATCAACAGTTCAGATGGGCGATTCAACGACCCTGACAATCAGAGGGAGGCCGTACACATATTATACAATCTCGATCGAGGATGAAATGGAGGGGAAACCCGAACTTCCATCTTCCGGTAATTATGATATATATGTTGATAAATACAATGCGACAGTACACCCGGACTGGAGCGGAACCGTCAGAGTCCAGCTCAATATTCCTGAAATAGGAGGCGATTACAGCCGCACCACCAGGAATTTCTATCCTAAGATCTACGAAACCAATAATCCTGATACCTATACGACTGCTTGGATCATGGTAGAACCTGGGACAAGCCAGGACATCGAGCTATACGATCTCCCGCTAAGTGCCGACCAGTATTATTGTCTCGGCGATACGATTCCGGTAGAAGGAACACTCGCAGCCCCTGCGAGTGGCGATATGTATGTCTATTTCTATATTACAGGCTACAATCTGGATTCAAACGGTGTGAAACCCTCCAGTCCATCAACTGCGGTCATAGACGGCGACAACTCCACATTTGATTCGGTGAAGATTTCCGCCGGTCAGCAGGAATTTTCATTTGACTGGGATACGGGAAAAACAGGTCTTTCTTCAGGGACATACACAATTTTTGCAACTACGGAGCCTGTCGGCTATGAAAGCAGAGGGCTTTCTGAAGAGGAGGTCAAAGACTATCTTTTTGTAGATTTAAACGACGCCTCGATAAATGTCAAATTCCCTGAAGAAGCTCCAGGATTTTTTGCCCAGGGAGATCATATAGTGTCTCTCTGGTCGGCAAGAGGAAGCCCGAACGAATCTTCATATACCGGTACAATCCGCTACTATATCATAGGGAAGAATTTCAAATATACAGGATATACTCAGTTTCCTCTCCTGAAGGTAGATTCGGACAGCACTGATGCAGAACAGTTGAGCGAACTTGCCGAAAAAAACGATTTTCCCGGGTACTCGGGCCTGAATCTTCCCCGGAGTTTTTCCGATAACATGAGCGAGGGCAGCTTTTATGTTATATACCAGCACCCTATGAACAACCAGGTTTTCGATGTTCTTCCCGAAGAAGGAAACTCCTATTCCGGAACAATAACGACAATTGTCACGACCAGCGGAAAGACTATCGATTTCTCGTCGCTTCAGTCGGATTCGGCACTTGCCGCAATTGAAGAAGCATTCGATTCGCCTTACATCGACGACACGATGGTTAAACAGAAATTCGTCATAGAAAGAGCGAGGGTAAATGTAGATCCGGTCATTGACTACGAGGTTGGGGAGGCAGTGCCCATCACGGGTACTACAAACCTTGAATGCTCACTCGATTACCCGTACAACCAGATCGATCTTTCAGGGGACAGTATGACATTGGCAGTCTATGAGGCTGATATGTATTACTCCGGAAAGACCCAGAGCACATACAGGGTCTACAGCGGCAGCACGCACCCGGGAAGAAATACTGTCGACCAGGACTCAAGGAGTTTTTCTTTTGAAATTCCTGCAGACATCTCCGCACAGATGAAACCTGGGGATTATGTAGGCGTAATAAAATGCGAAGAGATCAAGTTCGAAAAGCCCTTCCTGTTTACCCTGCATGAAGAGGGCTACGATAAAGAACAGGTCTCAGCAAGCCAGAATGTCGGCGAGGGACTGTCTGCCCGGCCACAATCTACTACTGCAAAGGTCACCACCGTTGCCACATCATATTATACACGTTCTCCAACAACCCGGATTACTGAGGAACCCACAACAAAGGCATCAGGATTCGGGCCTTTGTTCTACGTAATGTCCCTGTCGTTTACTGCCTGTGCACTATTGTATTCAAAGAGGAGGTGAAGATATGGATCTCGCGATTAACCAGGACCTTCTCTCCAAAATTACAATTGCAATCGTTATCGGTATAGTCATTGTGGGTGCGATTATCGGCCTTAAGGTCGCAGGATTTCTTGGAGGGGATGAATCCGGAAGTATAACCTCAGGTCCGAATTCATTATCTACAGCTACGGAAAGTTCGTCGACGATCAGAACCCAAAACTCATCACAAAGTACAAATGAAGATTCCGATGAAAAAGTCGTAGATTTTAACTGGACATATAAGGATAAACAGTTCTCCTTAAGCTTCACAATCGAAAATTCGACATACAATTCTTTCAAAGCAAAACGGGCCGGATCTGTTCCCGGTGAAGAGACAGGCGATGTTATCACCGAATATATTGTAACAGACGGTGATGGCAGGCTTGTCAGGGGACTGTCAAATTATATACTGGAACAGTCCGTGGAGAACGGATGGGGCGATTACGACACAATAATGAATACAATTGCCTGCATTGAGCAGTTCGGACCGGGAGACTTTGAAAATACGGCGAATGACGGCAGCTACCGCTACCCGCTCGAAACAGTATGGGAAGGCAAGGGCGACCGGGAGGATATGAGTATCCTTGCTGCGTCAATTCTTGATCAAATGGGTTATCCTGTTGCGATCATGGTCTATCCCGACCAGTATGACCGCGGTCAGATGATATGGGAATATCCTGCAATAGGCATCAGGTGCGAAGAGGGAACGGATGGTAAGACTTATACGGTTCTCCGGAGCGTGCCTGCCGGCAACGTGAACTGCTACATCCAGGCAGGTACCTTCAATATACCATCCATGCAGAGTTTCAAACCTAAATACGGTTATTTTGAAGGAAACGGAACTGTCGAATATTCTGACGGACAGACAGCTGCCGCCGGAGAAGTTTCATGGAATATTCCTGCTGCTACACTGGAAACACCCGAAAATTTCACTTCCCGGCCGGGAATGGTGCCGGTTTTATGCAGGATTGAAAATGCATCCTGGGTTGCCGGGGATTCGTATGTATATATAGACGTACTTAACTCGTCCGTACTTCCCGGCGAGATCCCCGGGGAGCTTTCAAAGACCGAACCCGAAATATTCGACACCTTGATCGACCCTGAAAATGACATAACGATCACCCGCGACGATGAAATAGACTCCACTATGACACCACTGCTGAGGAGGCCGTCTCCACTGGAAGATATATCTGATACGGAGTTTAAGGCCGGTATTTCCGAGGTGCTCGGACTCCCGCCCGGGCCTGTCGGCCTGGTGGACGAGATCAGTGAGGCTAACAACGCCCTGGAGGACGAGTACTGGGAGGATGTATGGTACGATACGAATGTGAACTATTACGACCAGACATGGTATCTCAATGTCATAAATTACGAGATCGCCGAGCCCACGCTGCTTTACACTAAATCGAACGAGATCTATATCTCCCCACCGTCGGCATGGAGAATAGAATGTGTTGCCCGGCCGGTAGATCCTCCCGACAGGGATCTTGATGAAATATCCTCATTTTCCGATATAAGAATTGCAGTCTTCAGGGTGGACGAGGATAACGGAACGGCAACACTCGCAGGGGAGATGTCTTACGGTTATAAGACCGGGCAGGAGAACGTAAAGTATCTTCCTTTCTATGAAACCGGAAACTTCTACATTGCCGTCTTTGTAAGGAACTGCGAAGCTGAAATCTCCATCCAGGTGCATGGCAGTGGAGCGGCCTGATAATGAATGAGACAGAAATTCCCGGGGAGAATGCATATTCCTTTGAGGAAATACCATCCCCTGGGGCTGAAACAAATCCTGTTGAATCATCTTCCCCCCCGCTCAAAGACAGGCTGACAGGGAAACTGGATGATTTTCTTAATTCTCTTAAAGGAAAGAAGGAAAAATCCGGCAACCCGGATTCGAATGATACTTTGTCCATGCTTGTCGGCATGCTGAAGCAGGTGAAGGCAGGGGAGACCGATCCCGTCGAAGAATTGCTTCCTCATGACCCTTATGCAGAGACCCCGCCGCTTCCTCCTCTCGCTCCCGAGGAAGAGGGGTGGGTAATCGACAGGTACTGGCTGGTTCCCCCTTTTACCTACGTTAAGATCATGAAAAACTGGGAGATGGATCTCGAATATGTCATCGTCGAACCGAAGGTAAGCGAGAAAGAGTTCGTGCTTCTTGAGGAGACCTACGAAGAGTTAAGGAACGTTCTGATCTACACGTCCCCGCACCAGAAGGACGAAGTGGCATTCGAGGAAAGGAAGGTTAAAAGAATCATTCGATCCTTCGATCCCGAAATTCCGGACGACAGGCTTGAGATCCTGATATATTTCCTGAAACGCAATTTTGCCGGATACGGGAAGATCGATCCCCTCATGAAGGACGCAAATATAGAGGATATCACCTGCAACGGCAAGGACATGCCGATCTTCATATATCACCGGAAATATGCCAACCTTGCAACGAACATCACCTTCGGTGACGAGGAGCTTAACAAATACGCTCTTAAGATCGCACAAAAGGCCGACAAACAGATGTCTCTTACGACTCCTCTCGTCGATGCAGCCCTCCCCGGCGGTTCGAGGGCACAGCTTACATACAGCGACATAATCTCCTCCAAGGGCAGTTCGTTCACAATACGCAAGTTCAAGGCAGACCCGATGACTCCGGTCGACCTCATTACACTCGGCACCTACAGCTCCGAGCTCATGGCAGTAATCTGGCTGTGTGTCGAGAACAACAAGAGCATGATCATCGTCGGGGGAACGGCGAGTGGCAAGACATCGACGATGAACGCAGCGTCTTTCTTCATCCCTCCCGTATCGAAGACGGTCTCCATCGAGGATACACGTGAAATTCAGCTCCCCCATAAGAACTGGCTTCCCCTCGTAACCCGTGAGGGCGGTAAGAATTTCGATATGGGCGACGTGGACATGTTTACCCTTCTCAAGGCCTCGCTCAGGCAGAGGCCTGAGTTCATCATTGTCGGCGAAGTGAGGGGGAAGGAGGCCCAGACACTTTTCCAGGCGATGAATACCGGCCATACGACATTTTCGACCCTGCATGCAGGCGGTGTGAGGGAGGCGATAAACAGGCTGACGCACGACCCGATCAACGTTCCCCCTGTCATGTTCGGCGCACTTGATCTTATGCTTATACAGGGATTGCAGTTCAATGCAGGCATCGGGTACAGGCGTTGCCTTTCGCTGAACGAGATGTATGCCGACGAAGGTACGATCCGCTGGAACCCGCTTTACGAATGGGATCTCAGGACCGATATATTCGAGAAGAAGTATTCGGAATCAAGGGTTCTTGAAAGCATCGCATATACCCATGGTTGGACGGACGAGGAGCTCAGCAGACAGATCGATATAAGAAAGAGGCTTCTTGAGCGGCTTTGCGAGAAGAAGATCTACGATATCAACGAGATATCGCATTTCATCCACGAGCTGAGGAAGAAGACATACAATGCAGATTAATACGTTCGTCGAGTCGCTCCTGGATGTAAAAAAATTGGGAAGATCGCTTAAGGGAGCCCGGCTTCCGATCAATCCAGGCCTCTATCTTCATTTCTGTATTATCCTTACGCTTCTCAGCGCCTTTGCACTTCTTATCGTCCAGCTGTTTCTTCTCGTATTCGGAGTGGAGTTAAACCTTCTGCCTTTTCTCCCGTATTCGATATCCCAGCTGCTGGTATTCGTAATCGCCGTGTCTGCAATTTTTGCCGCTTTGCTCTACTACCCTTCTCTTGTTGCAGCCGGTAGGAAGACCCGGATAGATATCGATCTTCCATATGCACTTACATATATGGAGGCGCTTTCGACGAATGTCACCCTGTATTCCCTGTTTAAGAGTGTCTTTGAAGCAGAGGATCTTTACGGGGAGGTTTCACATGAATGCGGGATGATTGTCAGGGATGTCGAAATCTTCGGGGAGGATCTCCTGACGGCCATGAGAAACCTGCAGAAGATAACGCCATCGGAGAATTTTGCAGATCTCTTAAATGATCTGGCTCTGGTTTTCAGGACCGGCGGAAATCTTAAGGAGTTCTTCAATTCGCGGTCTGACAGTTACAGGGAGCTTGCCCGGCAGGAGCTGGAGGCGACTCTCCAGATTATGGAGATGATTGCGGAGGTGTATGTTACCGCCTTTGTTGCAGGGCCGATTGCGCTTATAATAATGCTGGTTGCGCAAAATCTCTCGGGAAAAGGGCAGCTCGGCGGGATAATGCCGCTCATGTATATCGGTCTTCCCCTGGGTGCGATAGCGCTGATCATGATCCTCTACTACCTTCTTCCAAGCGACAACCTCACGATCTCGCACCAGGAGATCAGGGAGACCGAGTTTACCGACGAAATCATCGAAGAGAAAACCGAGAATGAGTATGATGCCGGTTTCTTCAAGGGCCTTGAGAAGAGGAAGAAGTTCCTGGCGATCGAAAAGATCCTGAGAGACCCGTTCAGGTTTTACATATCCGACTACCAGGTCGGGCTCTTCTTCGGGCTGGCATTTTCTATGATTGTCGCGTGGCAGTATGTTTCAGGGGGAGTTGCGGCAATCTTTCCGGAGTTCACGTTTGAAGTTTTCATCTGCCTCTTCGTCATCGCCCTCGTTCTTCCGGTATCGATTGCGTACGAATCGAGGAAGATGTACACGAGGAGGGTCGAGGCCCAGATGCCGGAGTTCCTTAGGGATATTGCGGATATGAAGGATCTCGGAATGACGCTCCAGACCGCGATCGAGATGGTGTCGAGTTCGAAGCTGGGGCTGCTTTCGTCCGAACTGAAGATCGCGTCGAGGGAGGTGAAGTGGGGCTACAGCGTTTCGAGTGCACTTGTCCGCATGGAGGAGAGGATAGGTCTCGTTTCCGTCAAGCGTGCCATATCTCTTATTGTGAAGGCGAGCGAGATTACCGATCAGCTGAGGGACATACTCACGATTGCAATAAGCGATCTGGATCACTACCTGAAGATGCAGTCGAAGAGGTTCAATGTCTCTTTTGTCTATCTTGCGGTGATCTATCTCTCGTTTGGCATCTATCTCTACTGCTCCTACCAGCTGAACGATTCCTTCGTCGCGAGTTTCGAGGATCTTGACGTTACCTTCGATATTACCGGAAATCTCCGCGACATGTTCAGGGTGGGGATTATCATCGGCGGCTTTTCGGGTATAATGGCCGGACAGCTGAGCTCAAACAACATCCTTGCCGGGCTTAAGCACACGATTATCTTTCTGATTGCATCGATCGTTCTCTTCGTGTATATTCTTTGAGATGGAGGTTTTTTGATGAAAGGAGTAAGAGAGTTGAAGGTTTCAGGGGAAGTTTCCCGGAAAGCGGCTTGTGAGGAAGCTGTTGCTCCCGTGATCGCACTTATGCTGATTCTGGCGGTTGTTGCTACATTCATCAGCCTTTATTCGACGGAGTATCTTCCGGGTTTGAAGGAGCAGTCCGAAATTGCACAGGTTTCGGAGATAAAGGAGGCTTTCATGGACTTTTCAAACGATATCGGGCATATCGTTAGCGAGAAGAAAGGTGCATCGTATGGCCATACGATCCCGCTTGGTGCGGGTGATGTCATAATGAGCCCGGAGAAGTCTAGCGGGACATTGTCGGTCAGCGATGCGGGGACGATCTTTGATATATACAACAACTCATCCGGCGATCCGGTTGCCTCTGCCGCGATGGTAAAGGCGGAGTTTAAGCCGTCGTATACGTTCTGGGAGGGGCAGGGCTACAGCTGGCAGTATGGCTACATAAATGTGACAAAGGATGATATCGAGGTTCCGCTTGAATATTACGAGATGGCCGATGTAATTGATGATTTTGAGAATAGCGGAGGCTTGTCGATATTTGCAAAGTCATTTGTTGATTTTGATCCTGAGGATGACGGAGACTCTAACCTGACTTCGCTCGAGATAGATCTCGTCACCCTGATCCCCGGAGAAAATAATTTTGTGAGCGGCAATAGTATGACGACACTGAAGATCGAGACAGTAGATCCGAGCGAGAACACGGTTTCTTATGATAATGTAACGACTCTTTCTTTCAGGTTTGAAAATATTACCGGAGAAGGATTAATACCTGAATTTTCCACCTGCATATTTGAAAAAATTAATAGTTCCATGGCAGATCTCGCCTACGATAATATAGATAGTGTTGAGACGGATTCATCTTCGGATGGCGGTACAATCACTCTTATTGCATCGTCTCCGTTTTCGGTCGTAATAAAGAAGACAGAGATCGTGGTTTCTGCCGGGTGAGAAATCTGTTACGCCCCTGCCCGGACGTCGCTCAGGTTCAGCATTATGACTCCTGCTACTATTACAATGATTGAGAGGACTTTCATCGAACTGGCGGGCTCCTTGAAATAAAGAATCCCGATCATCGATACCAGGAGGATTCCCATTCCCGCCCAGATCGCGTAGGCGAAGCTGAGATCGAAGTGCTTTAAGGCGAAGATGAAGACCGTAAACGAGATCCCCCAGAGGACGAAGGTCAGTATCGAGGCGTAGATATTGGAAAAGCCAGCGCATCATGCCGGACCACCTGAATTTTTATTGAAAACCATGTTTTCTGTTTTTACTGGCAGGGGTTATTATTGTGTCTGGGTTATTGAGAGGGAGGGGGAACAAGTCCCCCTCCCTGTGACCCTCCCCCTGATGGCGATAGTCGAAAGTGAGGATGGGCGAGCATCCTCACTTTCTCCGGGGGGTATGTCCATGTATTGTCTGTGTAAAGGCATGGTAAAAAACGCTCATTTTGGCCTTATTTTAGCCTTTTTTGGAATGTTTCGATCACCCCTGGAAAATACCCGCATATCTCGCTTTTTATCGCCAAATGCCTGTGGATTGCATTGATATAACGGCACGAGATTGCCCTGTTTTTTCAGACGATGTTCACATCGATCGAGGACGAGATCGTCTGATACAGGCAATCTATGCGGACGATATTTTCGGCGATTTTGGTGTATTTTGGGATTTATTTAAGGTTTACTGTATGAAAAATGGATTTTTCATTGTGGTGTTTTTATTGGCTTATTTTTACAATTCAACTGCTTTATGAAGACTTGTTTAGAGGATTTATACAGAGCCGAAATTAGTATTATACTACATTTAATAGCAACTTATATCCTCATCCAGGTCCAGAAAGAGATTCACAGTTTTTGCCAGGCCATCAGGATTCTGGTACATCAAACCGTGTCCTGCACCTTTAAACTCTGCTGTCCATGCACCATCAATCTCCCCTGCCATTATTCTTAAAAACTCCGGAGGCGTTAGAACATCCTCTGTTCCGCCGGTTAAAAGTACAGGGATCTCTATTTGATTAAGCCTGTTCAGTGAGCCGTTCCAGTTAAGACTTGCATAATACGCGGCCATAATTCCGTTTTTATTCAGTGTTTCAGAAGAAGCAGGCAGGTATTCATCGGGGTTATGACAGATAAGCCAGTCCCTGGGAAACATGTTTTCAATAACAGTCGATTTATTGGCCTCTCCGTAAGCTACCTGCCGTAGATATTCCCTCAGGTACTCCTCATCTGAAGATGATACGTTATAATAAGGTGCATACAATACAGCTTTTTCAACCTTTTCCGGGTACTTCAGAATAATCTCCTCGGAAACAGCTGTCCCCATCGACCATCCCATAAGATATGATCTCTCGATGCCAACAGCATCCATAAGTGCAACGGTATCATCAGCATAAGTCTCATATGTCATGTTTTCAGCCGTGATTTCACCTATATCTGTATAGCCTGTTCCTCTGTTGTCAAAGATCGTGACGTTATAATTTTCTGCAAGAGAATTCAGAAGGGAAGGGTCCCATGCATCCATTGTTGCCGCATATCCCATCACCATTACAAGAGGATAGCCTTCTCCTGCCTGTTTGTAGCCGATGTTAATTCCATTTACGTTTGCATAATGCAGCTCTGCATCATCAAAGACAGAATTGTTCGTTTTGGACAGGGTTAAATTATCTGAATTTTCAGACAGGGAGTTGTCCAAACCAGTTTTATCCGTACATCCGGCAGAAAATATTACAAGAACTGCAGCAAAAATTATGGCTACCAGATATATTTTTTCTATCATTTTACGCATAGCAGGACTTCCTAAAGTCAGGTATGTGTAATTTTCTATATCACACTTGTCAATCTAAGCATTAATTTTTAGAAACGCTGAGGGGGAGATTTGAACTCCCGAGGGGAAAGTTCCCCACAGGCTTTCCAGGCCTGCGCCCTACCGGACTAGACTACCTCAGCAAGGTAAGAATAGTGCTTCACATTATTGGAGTGGTATTCTAATAACTCTATTGTTTTTTGTGTTGTTTTTCAGCGGAATTTTGCCCCCTGAATCGTCGTGTAAAAAAAGGATTTTAGAGAAGTTTCTTTCCTGCTTCGGGTCCGGGCATGCACTGGTAGACGCCGGTCACCTTCAGGACTAAGAGGCTCTTTCCCGGAAGGCCGGGCTTCATCTTCTCGATAAGTGCCTTCATCTCGGCGAATTCGGGCCCTGACTTCATGACGGTCACGTCCGCCTTTATCTGGAAGCAGCCCTTCGCACCTGCACCGTAGACGGAAAGTGCCGCTTTCGGGTTCTCTTCGACGTTTGCAAGCGTTTTCATCATGAAGTTGTCCTGGATCCAGATCGTCTCCGGGTCCTTGACGAAGACCGCACCCATCGGCGCTACGTTCGGGACACCGTCCTTTGAAGCTGTCGCAAGGTAGAACGTCTTGAGATTTCCCATTGCTTCGAGTATATTGTCTGTAAGTTTTACCATATTCGTCACTCCTTTCATTGAGAGATAAACGGTCAGGATAGTTATAACTTTGCAAAAAGAATGTTTTCCGGTAATATCCGGCAGTATTCAGTCTCTTTTCTTCGTCTTCCAGCCCTTCTCGTATGTGCCCGGCTCCATAATGACGATCTCCGGTCTGATGACAAACCCCGTATCGCTCTTCGCGAAATCCTCGGAGGAGACGATCGCCTTCCCGACGCAGACAAGCTCGTCCTTCTGTGTCATGACCGCTACACGGGCGTTCTTCTTATAGTTGTCCTTTTCGAGGATGCCCACCGCAGCAAGAATCGCACCGTGGCAGATCGCATCCACCGCCTTGTCCCTGATGACGACCTTAGGGAGACTGCCGGCGAGCCTCTCGACCGGGAGGATCATCTTCTTCAGCGGCCCGGAGTTCCCTTCTTTTGCATATTCAACCGCATCCTTTAGATCATGCAGTGTTACACATTCATCCTCGGTAAACGGCCCCGATTTCGTCCTCCGGAGTTCGACCATCTGTCCCCCTGATCCCATCGCAAGTGCGATGTGGCGGCAGAGAAGGCGGATGTATGTCCCCGCCTCGCATTCGACCCGCATCAGGACAAGCCTTCCGTCGATATCGAGGATCTCCAGGTCGTATATTTCACGTATACGAAGCTGTCTTTTGACCGCACTCATCTTCGGGGGCCTCTGGTACTGGCGGCCGATAAACTCCTTCGCGACAGTCCTGATCTTCTCTTCCGGGACATTCTTATGAAGCCTCATTAGGGCAACATACTCTTTCCTGTGGTTCAGGAGAACGGGAGCGAGCCGGACCGCCCGACCGAGCATCAGTACCAGAACACCGGATACCATCGGGTCGAGAGTCCCCCCCTGTCCGGTATTGACACCGAGGATCTCAGCCGCCCATGCAGCCGCCTGGTGGCTTGACGGCCCCTGGGGCTTGTCAAGCACTACAACCCCGCAGTTCAGTGCGGAATTCAGTTCGGGATCTATGAATTCAGTCACTTTGCATATCCCCGCTTTCAAGATACTTGTTCAGGGCTTCAAGAGTCCCGGCAAGCGACCCGTCACCTGTCACATCCGGCGGACACCCCGAAAGGTCCATCGCCTTTCCTGTCACATCCCCGATAGCGATCCGTAAGATCTTTTGATCCTTGTCCCATACTGCATTCCTGAACGAGCCGGCACTTGTGAAGAGCACAGCATCGGCACCATCCAGGTCGAGCTTTTCGCCCGTCGGTTCAAGTCCGTAGATCCGCGTCTCTGCCGCGATTCCCCCCTTGTCTTCTATGGAATCGATAAGCTGTGGATTAGGAACATCTGCCCTCGGAATTCCTATTTTTTTTCCCCTGATCCAGTCGCCGAGATATGGTGCAAAGTCCCTCGAATAAAAGTCAGGAAGAGTCTCACAGTCGAATCCCATTTCGGTCAGTGTCTTTGCAGTCTGGGGTCCAATCGCCACCATCCTCGGGCGGACCTGGAGGAGCGGACCAATGACCTGCGCCGGAAGTGCGCTTGTAAAAAAGATGCAGTCGAACTCGTCCCTGTTTGCCGCCGATACGAACTCCATGACCGCCTTCTCGTAGACCCTCGCATTAAGCGGCGATACGATATAGCACTCGTGCCCGTATCTTTTGCAGGTTTCGGCATCTTTCCCGGCTTTTTCCCGAAGCCTCGTGACTGCAATCCTCATTATCCAGAGATTAAGAGATATAAGATTAAATAATCTGTCAATCCGGCCGGGCAAAACCGCTGTGTTTTTCAATATCCGGGTTTGAATAATCATTGGGGGACTGATGTACGATATAATCGCCGGGGTTGTGATAGGGGTGGTCCTGGGGACCATAAGCGGCCTTATTCCCGGCATACACGCCAATACAATGGCCGGAATTCTTTTATCCGTGCAGAGGGCTCTTCTTGTCATCGCCGGCCCGGCCGCACTTGCCGTATCGATGTTCTCAGCACTCATAACTCATACATTCCTTGATGCCGTCCCTGCGGCATTTCTCGGGGTGCCGGACGCAGATACGGCCATATCAGTCCTTCCTTCGCACAGGATGTGCCTCGAGGGAAGGGCAGGGGAAGCGGTCCGCCTCTCTGCAATCGGCGGAGCGTTCGGCACTGCAATATCCCTGCCGCTCTTCGCCGCATTTTATTTTCTTCTCCCTTCTCTCCAGGGCTATATCGACTGGTGGATAGGAATCATACTCATTACGTTCGCAGGCATCCTGATCCTGCAGTCCGAATCTCCCGAGTGGTCCTTTGCCGTCTTTATGGTATCCGGCATACTCGGCCTGCTCACGTTCAGGTACAGCTGGCTCTCGTGGAACACTCTCGGGGATTCATCCTTCCTGATGCCGCTCCTGACAGGACTTTTCGGGATATCGGTGCTTCTCCATACAAAACAGGGAAAGATGCCCTTGCAGGAGAATAACGGGGTAAGTCTCCTCATGCGGGATATCGCAAAGAGCGGGACTGCCGGAACTTTTGCAGGCGCTGTCGTCGGCTGGCTGCCCGGTTTGTCGAATGCATCGGCAAATGCCGTTCTGGCCTCGGTATTCAGGATAGAAAAGGAGGGCGAAGGATTCATAACGGCCACCGGGGCGGCGAATACCGCGAATGCCTTCCTAGCCCTTGCCGCTTTTTATGCCATATCGAGAACCAGAAACGGTGTCATGGTGGCTCTTTCCCAGGGAGATATCCCGCCGGTGACAACCCTCCTGTTTGCCGGTGCACTGGCCGCCTTTGCCGCATACACACTCACAATATTCTTATCCGGAAGCGCCTCGCTCTTCTCCGGCATCGATGCAAGGAAGCTTGGTTTTGCAGTAATCGGATTCGTAACGATTCTATGTCTTGCATTTACCGGACCGTTCGGCCTGATTATCCTTATTCTTGCTACAATGACCGGACTTGTTCCATATTACGTGAACATCAGAAGGATTCCTTGTATTGGTGCCGTTATGCTTCCGGTGATATGCTGGTCTTTCGGCCTGCTGTAACTAAAAAAAGGGAAGTTCCTCAGATCGCGGTAAATGCAAGGTAGATATATACTGCATATAATGCAAGCAGAACAAACCCGAAGGCCCTCGTTGCAGCTTTTGACTTCGTAAAGAGAAGGATTGCGGCCGCGGAGAATCCGGCCATCACCAGCACCTGAGAATAGTCCGGAACCGGTACCTGTGTGACAAGTGATCCGACACCCAGAACGAAGAGAAGGTTGAAGATATTGCTCCCGAGGATGTTTCCGATCGATATCCCGTGCTGCCCCCTGACCACTGCAACAAGAGATGTCGCAAGTTCGGGCAGTGAAGTTCCGACGGCAACCATCGAGATGCCGATAACATAGTCCGAAATACCGAAAGTCTGGGCTATCGAGGTCGCACTTATAAGAAGTATCCTTGAACCTATTACAACGCCCGCAATTCCACCGGCGATATATATATAGTCAAGGTTTCCGTGAGCCTCGATCTTCTCGCTGTCGGTTTTGCCCTTCTTCCACTGGTGGTATATTATCACAGCGAATGCAGCAAGGAAAACGACTCCTGCAGGGATGCCGAGCGGGCTGAAGAACGCAAATACAAGGAATATCACTGTTGCAGCAATCATCATCAGGTAATCGCTTACTATCGGATCTTTTCTCAGGCATCCTTTGCAGGAGAGGATTGCCGGGGCGACTACGGCGCATAATGCAAGTACAAGTGCTATATTGGCGATATTGCTCCCTATTATGTTCCCAAGTGCGATGCCGGAACTCCCTTCTGCAAGGGCATTGAGACTTACGACAAACTCGGGGAGAGAAGTTCCGAATGCAATTACCGTAAGCCCGATCGTTCCCGGCGATACCCCGAATCTTGCCGCAAGCCCGGCACCTCCCGAAACGAAATAGTCTGCACCCTTAATCAGGAATGCCAGGCCTGCAATGAAGAGCAATATGTCAATAATCATGGCTGAACACTTAAATTTCTATTTAATGCTTAATTTTTACGTTTTTACGCGATATTCTTTCTGATTTCAGATGCTATAATTAAATAGGATACTTATCGATTAATGTATTGTCATGCAGAGATACTGGTTCGGGGATATAACAGATGGCGGGGAATGCATACCATTCTCACGGGAAACCAATGAGCTTATAGAAAGGTGCAGATCGCTTGAGCCTGAGATGGATAATTTTGTCCCGGTTGAACCGGAGACAGCAGTTGAGTGCGGTGTTTTCTCATCCCGTGAGGATTACATCGCGGAGCTTCGTAAGGTCACCGCTGCTCTTGCCCGCGAAAAGATAAGTGAATATTACAGCTCCGGGGATATCGAACTCATCCAGATGGTCCGGATGCTCAACGAACTCGACCACGTGATAAACCTCCTTGTCGAGAGAGGAATGGAGTGGTATATAGTAAAGAACCCCGACTTTTCGAGAAAATACAAAAATATGAACCAGAAGAAGGTAATCGGAATGATGAGGCGGCAGAAGAGATCCGGCCTTTCATCGATTGCTGCAGAGATCGACGCCCTCTCTGATAAAAGAACCCGCCTGATGAAGGAGATCTCAGGAAAAGCTGTAGAAGTGGCCCCCAACTGCAGCGAGATCGTCGGCGGCCTTGTTGCTGCACGCCTGATCTCCTCTGTCGGAGGGCTCAGGGAGCTTGCATTCCTTCCGGCCTCTGCGATACAGGTTACCGGGGCTGAGAGTGCACTTTTTACGCACCTTAAAGGCGGAACCCCCTCTCCCAAGCACGGGATAATCTTCCAGCACAGGCGTGTCCACAACGCCGATAAGGCGGTAAGGGGAAAGGTTGCGAGGGTAGTTGCCGGCAAACTCGGTATTGCCGCCAGGATAGATTATTTCAGGGGCGAAGCGGACGTGGAGTTTCTCAAAAAGGCACAGGAGAGGATCGATGCTGTCTTTGGCGGAGCCGGAGGCGATGTCGAATGATCAGGATCGGCAGTGTTCTGGTCTCCGAAGGAAAAGGCGGAGTCTACGGCGAGAAGATGCTTAAGGGATATCGCGTATGGGATCCGTACAGGAGTAAATTCGCCGCACTCGCCAGAATATATGATGGCATCGATCTCGAAAGCGGCTGGGATGTCCTTTATCTTGGGGCTGCGAACGGCACGACCGTATCCCATTTTGCAGATTATGTCAGGACTGTATATGCAGTAGAGTTTGCACCGAGACCTATGCAGGACCTGATCGAAGTATCCGATAGGAGAAAAAATATAGTCCCCATAATGGCCGATGCGACCCGGCCTGTCGAGTATGCAGCCTTTGTGAGCGAGGTCGATATGATCTACCAGGATGTCGCCCAGCCTAACCAGGCCGAGATTGCCGTTTCAAATCTCCCGTTCCTGAAAAAAGGCGGAACTCTTGTCCTCATGCTCAAGACGAGGAGCGTGGATGTATGTGAAACTCCGGAGAGCGTCTTCGAGGATTCCAAAACAATTATCGAGTCATCCGGCCTTGAAATTGAATTTTCTTGCTGGTTGAAGCCATATCATAAAGACCATGCATGTATTGTCTGCAGGCATGTATGAACTGCAGGTAGGTTTATGAAACGCCTGATCTACCTGACCCCGTTTTCACTCCTTTTGATAGCGGCACTTGTTGTAATCCTTATTCTGATGATTCCCCTCCTTTTCCTCGGACTCATCGGGAGTGCATTTTCGAAACTGGGCTTCGGGCTGGCAGGAATATTATTGATACTCGTTGCAACGATCGCAGGAAGTTTCTTCAATATTCCAGTCATGAGGATCAAATCGGACCCTGAAGTGATCCGTGTTCCCCACGGCCGGTTGATGGACTTCAGGTACCGCCCGCAATTTTCCGGTGGAATCACGATAATTGCCGTAAATATAGGTGGGGCAGTTGTGCCTTTTCTGGTTTCTACATATCTTCTTGCAAGGGTATTCATCTTCCAGGAAAGGTCTGGTATCCTGTTTTCATCGCTGGCCGGAATTATGATTGTAGCTGCAGTTTCATATTTTGTAGCAAAGCCCGTTCCCGGAGTTGGGGTGGGAATTCCGATTTTGATCCCACCGTTGTCCGCTCTTATCTGCGGTCTGGTGCTTTCATTCGGGATTTCCGGGGCTGCTCCGGTGATTGCCTATGTAAGTGGAACTCTCGGGACGCTTATCGGTGCAGATCTCCTTAATCTGCGGAAAATGAGTTCCGTCGGTGCGGATATGGTGTCGATAGGTGGTGCCGGAACGTTTGACGGTATTTTCTTAACTGGAATAATAGCAGCTCTTCTTGCCTAAAACCGAAAATTAACTGATAAATCCTGGTCTTATTTTTTAATTTGAGATCAAAAACAAAAGAAAGAATAGTCCGGAGCAGATTCGAACTGCTGTCGCAAGATCCAGAGTCTCACATGATTGACCGCTACACTACCGGACTAATTAATTGTGCCATTACATTTTTGCTGTAAGTATTAATTAACCTGACGAATCAGGTCCGGGGGTGATTCCGGTTCATCAGCATTGGTCTGTGTTCTTGTCGTATTTTCTATCATGGGGGGGTGTCTCAAAGTGCCATACAAATAATTGCAGAATTATTTTTTTTATAGAAATACTCTGTTCTAATGGTTTATTTTTTAATTTCATACTCTTTATCCCAGCGCATTTAATATCTATTGGGAATATATGATTATATAATGAAACTAAGGCTGTAAATTCCGGATTGCAGTGATTACTGTTTGACGAAATGCAGTTGCCTTATGATGGTCGTTTCGGCCGGGTTTTCAACCACCTCCAAAAAATGTGAAAATAAGGGCACTCTGTCTCTCAATTTTAGTGTCTTTATATTACGCCTTTCGAGTTTTCAACCACAAAGGATATATTATGTGTTCCACAAATACTGCTATATATTCCGTCGTTCGGAGTATGGGGCAAGGTGAATCAGTATTCGGCATCTGTCGAAATACGATTGATTGCCTGATCCTTGAAAAGGAATTATTTAAGGAGGTTTAAATGACGAAAAAATTTGCATTAGCACTGGTTTCTCTAATGGTGCTCGCAGCAATGGCAGTAGGTTCAGCATCTGCAGGAGTATATGCTCCGAACATTACTACCGGCGATGTGATATTCGTTGGAGAATCCGGTCTTAACATTGCACCTGCAATGGGAAACACATCTAAGCTCGCATGGTTCGCATCAGGTTCAACTGCATCAACAGATCAGCCTGCGATTGTATACTCTGTAGGCGACAACGGATCTTTCTATGTAAATCCGGGAATGTTTTCAGCATATGAAGGCTCATGGTACAACTATACCGGTGCACAGCCGAATGGTGCAAGCCTTGCTTTCTATGTATACGTGCCAACTCTGGACATTTCAATTTGGGACGTTACTGATGATGAAGTAACCGATGTCACAGGAAAGAAAGTAATTACGGGAGACAATGTTACATTACGTGTCGACAGCAATATGTATTCGCTGTTTTCCCGTAATGATGCTGGCTCCGGCATTAACTACTCAGCAGGTATCGACCTCAACGTTATCACACCCAGCGGGGCAACTCTCGTTCAGCTGATAAACGCTTCCGGTAACTCTACCACAATTACAGGTGTTAAGCCATCATCCTCTCAGTATTACCTGATTTCCGAGGCGGCAAAACCCACATCCGGTACTCAGACACCCTGGCAGCTTAGCATAAGCAGGTACTCTGCCGGAACATACCAGGTAGTTGCGAAGTCTAATGTCAACGGAATGAAGGACAACCTGGGTGAAATCACCGGAGAGACAGTTTCCGAGACTGGAACCATTGAGCTGGATAAGGATACCGTTTCAATTACAGCTGATAAAGAGACTGTTGTCCGCAACAATGACTTTTCAGTAACGATTGATGGTAAGCCCAGCACGAAATACTATGTCTGGATCTCAGGCACGAATTCATACAACTATGGTAATGGCTCGGGCGATACAGTTACCGCTGACATCCCGCCACAGTTCCAGACTGGTCAGGATGATGTAACCTTCCTGAACAACAACATCTCTGCGGAAATCAACACAGGCCTTAACTACACATACAAGAGTAATACAAAGATGTACTCTGACGTGGCAAACAACAGGTCAGACGTTGGATCTACCGCGACAGTAGATAACCCCTATGCTGTAGAAGCAAAGACCGGTAAAGATGGTACAATCACAATCGGTATTACAACTGCTCCCAACACAAAGGCAGCAACATACACTGTCCGTGTAGAAAGTGAGACCGACACCCAGCTTTACGAGACCGTTAAGGTTACAGTCGAGAAGGGATCAGTTACGATTACAGCATCCGGCGACGGTTCATATTATCTTGGTGAACAGATCACATTCTCCGGTACTGACACCGATTCAGATTATGTCTATCTGTTTATTACAGGACCTAACCTTGCAGACAACGGTGCAAATCTTGCTACACCATCGGTTGCAGTAGTCAATGAAAATGCAAGCTCATTTGTAAGCAAGGCTGTAAACGTTGACAATACATGGGAGTACAAGCTTGAGACTTCTACGATAGGTCTTGATGCAGGTACATACACTGTATATGCAGTCAACGGACCTTACGACAAGGATCACCTTTCTGGAACAAAGTATGACACCGTTTCTATTGTTGTCAAGAAGCCGTTCGTTACAGCAACAGTTTCAGCATCAACAGTCGCAAAGGGTGACAAGCTTTACATCCGCGGAACAGCAGAAGGCAACCCCACACAGGGTGTAGCAATCTGGATCCTTGGAAAGAACTACTGGAACGGAGAGGCTACCAACAGCGATGCAATGGTAACCGAGACCGTCAATGACGATGGATCATTCGAGTATGAGTTCGGAAGCGGAGACACGAAGAATCTCGCAAGCGGACAGTACTTCGTAGTCGTCCAGCACCCGATGTACAACGACGAGTTTAACGTCTTCACATCCGGTACTAACCCAACGTATGTTGTAGAAGCACCTGTCGCAAGTGCTTACTCTGCGACCACCAACACTGGCTACAACTCAGAATTTGTAATCTGGGGCGGAGACAACAAACTTCAGGGATCCGATGCAGCAGAGGCACTTATAGAAATGATTGACTCGGCTGATATCGATGATACATACACGAAGCTCACATTCCTTATAGAAGAGCCCTGGATCAGGATCAACACAGTCGGAGACCACTACGTTGGTGACTCATTCACAATTTCGGGTACAACCAACCTCGCAGTCGACGATGACCTTATTGTTGAAGTAACATCCTCATCATTCACAGCGACACAGAAGTCACAGAGCGGAGAATTCTCCGGACAGTCTGAGACCGTAAAGGTCGTTGCAGGTTCAACCTACAACGAATGGTCGATGGATGTAGATGCATCGTCATTCAAGGCAGATGAGTATATTGTTAACGTTGAGTCTATCGAGACTACAGCAACTGCAACAACAACATTCAACATCCTGACACCCGGTCCGTCGACACCTACACCAAGTGCAACTGCGACGTCCGGACCTGTAACAACAACTGCAACTGCAACCCAGGCAACACCAACAGAGACAGCAGCACCCGGATTCGGAGCTCTTGTCGCACTGATTGGACTTGGCGCAGTAGCTGCACTTGTTCTCAGGAAAGAATAAACTCATCAAATTTTTTTTTCTTTAAATTAAATTCAGGATTTATTCAATAACATAAAATTCTGAGATATGAATTTTATATTTTGAAGAAACATTTTTTTTATATTAAGTCTAAATTAGAAATATGGATAATAAACGAATATTTGCAGCCTGCTTTATCTTCTTTATCCTGCTTTTTCTGATACCCCCGGTTTCAGCCAGCACAACAACTCTTACAATAACTGTAACTGATGATTATGATGGCTCAGCAATAGAAGATGCTTCTATCTATATTGCAGGGACTTATGTTGGAGAAACGGATTCTGATGGTGAATATGAATATACCCATTCCAAGAGTGAAAAATTCAGGGTGACTATTAAAAAAGACGGATATGACTACTGGACAGATATGGTGTCATATACCAGAACTTCACTGGACGTTAAACTTGAAAGAGCGAGCGGATCTTTAACAATAAATATTCTGGATTCGGATACTCTCAAACCGATAGAGGATGCAATTGTTAAGGTCTCTGGAGATGACATAGATGACAGTGAATCGACGGATGACGATGGTTCTGCTGAATTTTCGGTTTACACGGGTTCAACGTATATCGTAGTTGTCAAAAAGGACAATTACAATTCCATTGAAAGGGAAGTCGAGATGGACGAGAGTTCAATGGACGTAGACTATCTGCTCCAGAGAAACGATCGTGTAATATTTCAGGTCACCGAATCCGAGAGCGGACTTCCGCTTGACGGAGTCTCAGTGTATATAGACGGCGATCTTGAAGGTGTAACAGACAGTGAGGGTCGTCTGAACGTATATCTGGATCATGAGGAATCTTATTATATCGAGATTAAGGTTGATGAATATCAGTCTTACACAGACACTCACTATTTCGGCATCGATGATATAATATATTCTGTTTCGATATCAAAGACGCTGTACCCGGTTTCAATAGCCGTATATGACTCCAACAAAGTTCCTATTGAAGAGGCAGAGATTTATATCGATGACATTTATTTCGGCAAATCCGATGATTACGGCCAAAGCGACGTCACAAATCTGAATGCCGGCGAACATACCTTCGAAATAAGGAAGACCGGCTATTCTGACTGGGAGGAGACAGTTCTAATCGATGGAGTGGGTGATAATATTGTCGCTACTATGGAGAGCATCCGGGCTGATGTCACCGTAGTCGTAGAAGACAGTAATCATAATGCCATCTCCGGTGCATCCGTAATTCTTGACGGAAAAAGCATTGGATCGACAAACTCACAGGGTACTATTACTACAGAGCTTCTGACAGATTCGGATTATACATTTTCGGTTACTAAGGACGGTTATAAAGACTTAACACAGACTGAAGACGTGCCTTTAGGCAGCACTGAGATGACAATAACACTGACAATGGAGAGCTCATTCAATACCGCACTTTTAGGCGGAGTCGTTGTGCTGATAGTTATTGTCGTAATTGTGGTATATGCCCTGAAATTTGTAGGAAAGAGGGATAGAAGAGGAAGGGGGAGATATCCCGGCGGCAGAGACGGAGGAAGTCTCTGATAATTGAATTTATTCATTTTTTTAGAATATCCTGAAAATATATTTCTTTTAGGCTACCGCTTTTTCGGTTTATTTTCTTCTGTTGAAAGCAATATTCAGGTATATATACCTCTGCAGAAGACTAACAATGATATATATAACCGGGGATATTTGAGATGGGGTTCAGGCGGGGAATATGGCTGCCAGCCATAATTATAATGTTGTTTTTTTTTGTTTCCACGGTCTATGCTCTGGATTCTGATGAAATAACGATAGTATCCGATAAAGACTGGATGACTGCGGGGGGCGATCCTGCTGTAATCGAAGTCATTGTGAGCAATACGTCCGTTTCAGTTCAGAGCGTTGAGTTTGAGGCTTATATGGTCGTTGATGAGGAAGAATCGGGTGGAAACATAAGTCTCCCGTCTACAACTGTTTCATATCCTGTTTCTGTTGGTAATGCAACCCCTTCAACAGATACGGTTTCTCCATGGAAAACTGATTTTTATTGTGAAAAAAGCGGAATTGCCGATATTCAGGTAACTGTAAATTATATTGCCGACGGTTACGCCGACTCACTTACAAAGGAATTCCCGCAGAAAGTAGATCATGCTTCAATGTATTCTTTTGCATCCGTTGATTACGATTATGAGGCCACTGTAAACAGTATCGTTCCGATCACAATAAGTGCTGTAGACAAATACGGGAACCGTATTGACAGCAAAAAAGAGGAGGATGTGGGGGGAACATCCGAATCATTCGAACTTATCTCTAGTCCCGAGACTTCGGAATTCTGGGATGGTTCCGATTTCACCAGTAATATCATTGATGTTTATGTTAATTCGACAGGATATGCGGAAGCTCTCTTCCGCATATCAGAGATCGCAGGGACGAATCTCGTAAATATAGTCCCTTCATCGGGCATTGACTCCAAAATTCTGACTATCACCAGTCTGGCAGACGCCGAACCAGTAGATATAGTAGTTACAGTCAGTCCGGCCTCCGGAGATCCCCCGTATCAGCCTGCAGACGGGGAAAGCAAATTCTATATTACCTACCAGTTGATTGACCAGTGGGGCAATCCTTCCGGAAACAGGCAGCTGTACATAGAGCCGACCGATCCTGATGAATCTGCATTTTACAGGGCTTCAAACTCCTCAGGAAAGATTGAGATCTCCTATGGTCCGCAGGAGATCAAGGGAATTTATTCTCTTATCGCAACTTCTGTAGATAACTTGAGTATTTCCAGGGAGACTGATCTCGAATTCGTAAGCACAGATCCGACGGATATGCTTCTTACCGCTAATCCACAGGTAATGCCGAGCCATGATGTGGATACTGCCTTCACGTCGGAACTTCGTGCCAAGGTAATCGATGAGAAGGGAAATCCGGTAATGGGGGAGACTGTAACATTCTCGATAATAGACGGTGAATATCCTGATTCACAACTGGCCGTCCCGTATCTTGAAAGCATCTCGGCAGTATCTGATCAGGATGGTCTCGCGGTAATTAATTTTGTTCCCGGAACTTTTGAGACAGACTGGGACGCGACTGACTATTCAAAACTGGCCAATGCGTCCTGCCAGGTGCGTGCACAGTGGAATACGACTGTCCGGCAGATCGATCTCGAATGGAAGAACTATCCATACCTGACTGTAAAAACTAATGTAACTCCTGAAACAGTAGCCGTAAACGATACAGTTACCGTAACTATTCAGCTTATCGGCGACGGGTGGGCGCTCCAGCCCGATCCTATTGATGTGATGCTTACTGCCGATCGGTCGGGCAGTATGCTGAGAGATTACCCTGACAGGATGGTCTCTCTTATGGACGCACTGGAAGATTTCGGGATCGAGATGAAGGAAGGATGGGATCGGCTGGGGCTGGTCTCATTCGGAACTTACGGTAATGCGGATATCATAGATTATGGTAACAGGTACTGGGCGGGGTATGATAATTCATATTCCGATGATTATGAATATATCTCCGAGCACTATGCTGGAAACGATAAGAACTATAACGATTATGCAACTATCGATCTTGAACTGACAGAGGATTTTTCAGAATATAATACTGAAGTCAAGGCTCTTGTCCCGGATGACGGAACCCCGATGAGAAAAGGCCTGTATTATTCTATAAAGCATCTCCGCGATAACGGTAGGGATGATGCCGTGAAGGCTGTCGTAGTCCTGTCCGACGGTGATTATAATTACTACGGTGACCCCCTTGCAAGAGGGTACGGGGGTACAAAATGGGACTGGAGTTCTATGCAGAATAATTATTACACTTTCAGCGATCTCAATTATCCAGAGCAGGATATGAGAGTCTTTGCAAAAGACAATGGCATAAAGATATTCTCAATAGCATATGCAGACGGGATCTCATCGGCAGGCAAAGCAGTTCTCCAGAGTCTTGCCGAGGATACCGGTGGGAAATATTATTATGCACCATCCGGAGACGATCTGAAGGAGATCTATGAAGATATCGCAGGTGAGCTGAAAGAGGCGGCAGGTGTGGATACTGCTATGGAACTGATGTTCCAGGATGTAGAGATCAACAATCAAACCGTCTCCAATACGGGAAGTGACACTGTTCTTGAGTATGTTTACGATCCAGAGATCTCAACTCTCATAGAGAACCGATACGGCAACGGAACATACACCTCTGAAATTGTGGACCAAAGTGCGTGGTGGGCGGAGAACAAATCCCTGTATTTCGGTGTTGGTACTGTCTACCTGAACCAGACCTGGCAGGCTACTTATGTTCTTAAGGTAGAAAAAGCAGGAAACATCAACTTGTTCAATGATTCCTCATATATAACGTTCAATAATGGTACTGATACCCTGAAGCTTCCTGATACGTATTTCACAGCCGTTGCGGATTTAAACTCGACAGGAGTTAACTTCACATCCATGGATGTCTCAAATTTTGAGATTACAAGTACCGACACCGATCTAATCCATCTCAGGTGGACCCTTGATTATACCGGTACATACTCTGTTTCCCAGGAACTCAGTTATCACAGGCAGGGTGACGAAAGCGGCTGGATTCATTTCAATACTATGGATGATGTCTCCGGGCCGGTCTCATCTCTTTCCCAGGAATCATCATTTGCAATTCGCGATCTGCCGCCGGGGAATTATAATATCAGGCTCACCGCTTCCGCACCCGATACGGCAGATGATGTTGAAGAGTTGAGTACTATAGTTGGATCCTCCGTGGATGCTTATATAAAGCTGGAATAGCGGAAAATAGATCAATAAAATCAACCAAAATCCCTTTTTACCGGACCAACACGATTTGCAGATTATTCGTTTCATCTTTCATTTCATTATCAATGAATTAATCCGTGATTTTCCCGGTCTCGCCGATAAAGTCCTTCATTGTTTTAATCTACTGTCTTTATAATAGAAAATGATCAACACTTTTAATAATAACAAGGGGGGTACTTTGGACTTTCCCGATAGATCTCTGCCTTCTTCAGGCAGTAGCAGATGATGAAAACATGGCGCCGCTCTCCATAATTTATATCGACGATGATCCGCATCTTTTAGAATTTGGCAAATCCTTTCTTGGGCAAAGTGCGGAGTTTTCCGTTAAAACATTCACTTGCGCTTCTGAGGCGGCAGGTGATCTGCTCTCCGGGGAACATGCCGATGTAATTATCTCGGGATCTTTGGATGGAATCAGTATATTCCATACCCTTCGACAGCACGGGATTACAACACCTTTCATTCTTTTCACAGGTGACGGGCGCGAAAATACCACAATCGATGCATTGAACGGCGAAACCGTCTTTTATGTCCGGAAAGTGGGGAGTCCCGAACAGCAGTTCGCTGATCTAATCAAGGCGATCCTGCGCGCTACCGGTAAAGGTACTGGAGAGACATACGAAAAAAACGCGGAATTGTACAGATGGTTATCAGAAAATGCGCCTCCCGAAATTATGGAGAACCTCAATGAAGTATTTTATGTCCTGGATATAAATGCCACCGTCATCTATGTATCGCGGAATATCAGATCGATATCCGGTTATTCTGCTTTCGATGTGATCGGGCGATCCTATGTTGAACTTGTCCACCCCAATGACATAGACGGGAGGCTTTCCCAGTTCTTTTCAAATCTTTCCGGAAGCAACGAAGCAACAGAATATCGTTTTCTCAAAGCTGATGGCAGTTCTGCCTGGGTGAAGACGGCTGCCCGTCCGATATTCATTGAAGGTCGCGTGATCGGGATTCAGGGCATTCTTACAGATATAACCAGCCTGAAAACGATGGAAAAGGCATTGCGGGAGAGCGAAGAGCAGTACCGCGACCTTGCAGCGAATGCACCGATCGGTATACTAACCTGCGATACCCAGGGAAACATCACTTACATAAACCAGCGCGGTCTGGATCTTATCGGATCTCCGGGGGAGGAGGAAACCCGGACAGTCAACCTCCTGGAATTTCCATCTTTGATCAATATCGGATTTTCAGAGATGCTTCTGAAATCCATAGATTCAGGTTTTTCCATTCCTCCGTTTGAAGGGGAATATTGTAGCAGGTGGGGAAAAAAAGCCTACTATCGTGTACATATATCTCCAATTATCGACCAGGAAATTGTCACAGGAGCCAGGATTATCCTGGATGATATATCCGAGCAAAAAATATCCGAGATCGCTCTCGATAAAGCAAACAGGAAACTTAAACTTCTCTCTGAGATCACCCGTCACGATATCCTGAACCAGATCATGGTGGTCCAGGGATACACCGAATTTGCAGAGGAGCTGAGTGTCGATACCGTTCAGACGGATTATCTCCGGAGGGTAAAGGATGCGGCGGCAGCCATCCGTCGTCATACCGAGTTTGCAAGAGAGTATGAACGACTGGATGTGGAAAAACCGGTCTGGCTCTCACTGGATGATATCGTTGGGAAGATGGATGATTCGCCAATTCCCATTATTTACGACTGTTCTGATATCTCGATCCATGCCGATCCGATGGTGGAGCGCGTCTTTTTGAACCTGATGGACAATACCGTCCGCCATGCCGACGGGGCTACCTGCGTGCGGATCGGGTATTCAAAGGCAGGGTCAGGCCTCCTGATAACTTGGGAAGACGACGGCTCCGGTGTCCCTGAAGACCTGAAGGAGCGAATTTTTGATCGTGGTTATGGGAATAACACCGGTTTCGGTCTGTTCCTCGCACGGGAGATCCTCGGGATCACAGGTATTGAGATCACAGAGAAAGGCGTACCGGGTGATGGAGCGAGATTTGAGATCCTTGTGCCTGAAGGCGGGTACAGGTTGACAGGTCAATAAAAAAATTCTTAAAAAGGCTTTTATCATTTTTTAAAGCGGATCCAGCGGGAATTGAACCCGCGTCTTTGGGTTCGAAGCCCAAAAGGATATCCTCTACCCTATGGATCCATTGACACTACTGGTTGGTTCTTTTTTGGGAAAAAGTTTTGTTAAATTTGATTTAACTGAACATTTCAGCTTTGAGCAGGTCCGCTCCGCATTTGATCAGCTTTTCTATGGCCTCGTCTATGCGATCCACCCTTAGTATAAGGACAGCAGCCTCTTTTCCGGAGTAGGCATAGGAATATTCAATATTGATCTCCGACTCCCCGAGTATCTTTGCAATGTCAAAGAGACCGCCCGGCTTGTCCTTCATCCTGACCGCAATTACATCGGTAAACGAGACCATGAAACCTATATCAGCCAGTTTTTTAAGAGCTGCTTCAGGTTTGTCTACAAGCAGGCGAACGACTCCGAAGCCTTTCGCCTCAGCAATGGAAAATGCGAAGATGTTAATCTTTTCATCCTGCAGCGCTCTTGCTATTGCGGCCAGTCTTCCCGGCTTGTTCTCGGAGAATACCGAGATCTGCTTTATGATATGGTCATTCTTTTTCATCAGTTCATCCTCCTGTCGATTACACGTTTTGCCTTTCCCTCGAATCTTGGAAGTGATCCCGGTGCGGCAAGTTCCACCCCTACGCTGACGTTGAGCGAGTTCCTCAGGACATGTGATACATTGCGGCGGATCTCGTTTATATCTTCTACCTTGTCCGAGAACGCCTCGGGATTCATCTCAACCTGGACGAGCATCTCGTCGAGTGCCCCTTTCCTGTCCACTATGATCATGAAATGACCGGAAACTTCCGGAATTCCGAGAAGTGCATGTTCAACCTGCGACGGGAATACGTTTATTCCCCTGATGATCAGCATGTCGTCAACACGACCCTGGAGCCTGTCGATCCTCGGGTGGGTCCTTCCGCAGGCGCAGACCTCGGTGTTCATCGAGGTAATATCTCCGACCCTGTAGCGGATCATCGGGAGTGCCTCTTTCTGGAGGATTGTCATGACAAGTTCGCCCTTCTCGCCGGGCTGGAGCTGCTCGCCGGTATCAGGATCAACAATCTCCGTATAGGCGATATCTCCCCATATGTGGATCCCGTTCTGCTCTGCACAGTCGCAAAACATCGGCCCTGACATCTCGGAGGTTCCGAAGATGTTGTGGGCCGTGATGCCCATTTTGTCCTCAATATGCTTTTTCATCTGCACCGACCACGGTTCTGCACCGAGGACGGCCGTCCTGAGATCGGTATCTTTGTCGATCGAGACACCCATCTTATCGGCAACCTCCCCAATGTGGACCAGGTAGGATGGGGTACTTGCGATTGCCGTGACCCTCAGGTCCTGCATAAGCTCGATCTGGCGCTCGGTGTTGCCTACGCTTGTCGGGACGACGGTGGCGCCGACTCTCTCCGCACCGTAATGAAGTCCCAGTCCTCCTGTGAACAGGCCGTAGCCGTAGGAGACCTGCATGACATCCCCGCGTCCGATTCCGCATCCGGTAAGCGCTCTTGCAAGCGATGTAGTCCAGATCTCGAGATCGTTCCGGGTGTAGCCGACGACCGTCGGTTTCCCTGTTGTTCCTGAGGAGACATGGTATCTTACCAGTTCGTCCTGTGATGCAGTGAAGATCTTGTCGGGGTAGTTGTCTCTCAGGTCGCTCTTGTACATGAAGGGCAGTTTTTTGACATCATCCAGTGACCTGATATCATCCGGGTGAACGTTGTGTTCCTTCATCCTTTTGTGATAGAAATCCGAGAAGCTGTAGAGCCTGTATACAAGCGTCTTCATCCGTTTGTACTGAAGTTCTGCAAGCTGCTCTAAGGGTATCTCCTCAATTCGCGGGTCCCATTTCAAATTGAATCACCTCTCCTGTCAATTACGCGTTTCGCTTTTCCCTCAAATCTCGGGAGTGAATCATGTTCAACAAGGTTTACTTTTGTTCTGAGATTAAGTGTCTCTTTTAATGCGTGAATAATTTTTTTCTGAATTTTCTCGAGATCCTTTAATTCGCCCGAGAAATATTCCTTCTTGATCTCGACGTCTATTGTCATCTCATCGAGATGGTTTATCCTGTCGACGTAGACCATGAACTGGTCGCCTACTTCGGGGATTGATCTTAAGACATGCTCTATCTGTGAGGGGAATACGTTGATACCTCTTATTACGAGCATATCGTCGCTTCTTCCTGTGAGGCGGGCAATTCTCGCTCCTCTGCCGCACGGGCATTCGTCGTCGAGGATACAGGTGATATCGCCGGTCCTGTACCTGAGAAGGGGCATTGCCTCCTTGACGAGCGGGGTTACGACCAGTTCGCCGCGTTCGCCTGGTCCGAGCACCTCTTCAGTTACAGGATCAATGATTTCGATAAGATAGCAGTCATGCCAGAAGTGAAGGCCGTCTCTCTCCGGACATTCGAATGCAGCGCCGGGCCCGTACATCTCGCTCATACCGTAGGAGTCGTAGGCCGTGACTCCGAGCTTCTTCTCCAGGGTTTTTCTTGTATTTTCCGACCATGGTTCTGCGCCGAAGAGTCCGGTTTTGAATGTTTCAAGCGTAGTTCCCATGGCTTCCGCAACTTCGGCAAGGTGCATTGCGTAACTCGGCGTGCAGTGGACTGCCGTTACACCGAAATCGTCGATCATTTCGATCTGTCGTTTTGTATTTCCTGTCCCGCTCGGGATAACGGTCATTCCTATCTTCTCGGCGCCGTAGTGGAAACCGAGTCCGCCTGTGAATAGTCCGTAATTGACTGCATTCTGGAACGTGTCTTCGTCGGTCAGGCCTACCATCGTCATGTTTCTTGCAATAAGCTCGGACCAGTTATCAAGATCCTTTCTTGTATATCCGACGACCGTGGGCTTGCCGGTAGTTCCCGAGGTTGTGTGGATTCGTATGATCTCTTTTTTCGGGACGGCCATGAACCCGAACGGGTATCCCCCCTGCAGGTCTTTTTTTGTAGTAAAGGGGAGTTTAGATACGTCGGTTATTTCATTGATATCATCCGCGGAGACATTCTTTTCCTTCAGGACTGCTTTAAAAAAGGGGACTTTCTCAGCCTGCCTGATAGTCTGGCGGAGCCTTTTGACCTGAAGGTCTTCAAGGGCATTTCCGCGAAGCGTCTCCATCTCCTTGTTCCAGAACATTTTCTTCCAAGTATGGTACGCTATGGCATGGCATGAAGGTTTGGAATTGTGCCTTTTGATATAATTACAGAGTACCGAATTAGGTAAGTTTTTTCAATATGGCAACCCTTGCGCAGTTCGCTCCGCGAACACGCCCTGACCTCAGGGCTTTGCGCTGGCGATAAGCCGGCCTTCGGCCGAAAAGAAACGAATTGAGTTTAATAACATCTCCCGATTTTCACAGAGGTGGAAAAAATTTTCAGTGGAGAAAAGGGGATGCCTGTCCATCCCCTTTTCGACTTATCGCTATCAGGGGGTGGGTTCATAAGGGAGGGGGACTTGTTCCCCCTCCCTCTAGAGATTTCTCCCTTTTCAAAAAAAATCAGTGACCCTGGGTTCCCGGAACAGCGAACTTCTTCTCCAGCATTCCCGCCCCGACTGTCGTAATGGTTACGAGCACGAGGTATATTGCGCCGACGAAGATGAAAGTCTCTGTATATGTGAAATACTTGGTTGCGATCAGTTTTCCCGCTCCGGTCAGTTCAACCAGAGTCAGCATGTACGCAAGAGAGGAGTATTTGATCAGGTATATGAACTCGTTCGATAGCCCGGGGATCGCTCTTCTTAATGCCTGCGGCATGACAATGTGGAATATCGACTGGTACTTCGTCATTCCTAGGGAGCGTGCCGCGATAATCTGTCCTTCCTTGACGGATTTGATCGCCCCCCTGATGTACTCCGAATTGTATGCCGCATTGCACATGATAAAGCCGATAACTGAGGCCTGGAATGCCGTGAATGTGATTCCAACCGAAGGAAGCGTGAAATATAATATGAACAGAAGAAGCAGGAGCGGACAGCCCTTAACGAAAATAGTAAAAGCCTTGCACAGGAACGATGTGCCCTTTCCACCGTATGTCCTTCCGACAGCAACTCCTATTCCTGCAAGGAGGCCGAAAGGAGCCGAAACTACGATAAGCTGGAGCGTGACAAGCAGTCCGGTCCAGAGCGCCGGAAGAAGTATGTCTACGGTGAATGCAAGGCTGTCCATATTCTTTCTAGTCCCCTTTCATCCCGAGACCGCCGATGAACTTCTTCGTTCTTGAGATCTCTTCGCCTTCGAGGAGGTCCTTCGGGCTCCCCTCTTCGACGATATTTCCGTTCTCCATGAACAGAATTCTGTTTGCGACGTTGCAGGCAAAACCCATCTCGTGCGTGACCACGAGCATAGTCATGCCCTCCTGTGCGAGCTTCTTCATAACCTCGAGAACCTCTCGTGTAAGTTCAGGGTCAAGTGCTGAAGTGGGTTCGTCAAACAGAATTACGTCCGGGTCCATGGCAAGCGCACGTGCGATTGAGACCCTCTGTGCCTGTCCGCCCGAAAGTTCGGCAGGGTAATGATCCGCCCAGTCCTCCATCCCTACCTGCCTCAGTTCGTAGAGCGCTTTCTCTCTCGCTTCGTCAGGTTTCATTCCCTTGACTTTAATCAGGGCGATCTCAACGTTCCGGACCGCTGTTAAGTGGTCGAAGAGACAGAAGTTCTGGAACACCATCCCGATCTTCTGCCTGAAGTAGTTGATTTTCGACCCGGAGTTGGTTACCTCTTCGTCTCTGAGGAACACTTTCCCCTGTTCGGGAACGGTCAGCTGGTTGATGCACCTCAAAAGCGTGCTCTTTCCCGTGCCTGAAGGTCCGATGAATACAAGTGTCTCGCCTTTTCTGACATTGAATGAAACACCCTTCAAAACCTCCATATTCCCGTACTTCTTGTGGATGTCCTCCACTCTCAGGATATATTCATCGTTGCTCATAGGAACACCTGGTTTTCGTCTCCGCTTCCGGAAAATCCTGGAATTGCAACCTTATTTTCAAGTATAAGAAGTCCCTTCATCCCCGCATAGTTGAGAATTATGAAGATGGCTGCGCATACCAGATATATTGCATATTCATATGTCTGCGACGCGATCTGCGAACTTCTTGTCAGGAGTTCGGCCACACCTATAGCATAGCATACTGCAGAATCGGTGAGTATATTCGGGTACTCGTTCGACCACCCGGGAAGAGCGATCCTAAACGACTGCGGCAGGATAACATTTCTAATCGCGGAGAGCTTTGTCATCCCCAGCGATCTTGCAGCGGTCATCTGTCCTTCGTTTATTGACTGGATGGCACCCCTGAATATCTGCGACTGGTAGGCCGCACCTCTCAGGCCTAAAACGATTGCGCCGACGAAGAATGGGGCGAGATCGCCCATCCCGAGAAGAGGGAAGATTCCGAAGTAGAACAGGAATAAAAGAACAAGAATAGGAAGGCCCCTGAAGAACCAGACAAAGACACCGATAAAACCCTTCAGGATTCGGTCGAGCCATCTGCTTCCTGTACTATACACCTGGCCTATTGCCATGGGAAGTCCAATAATCATCCCCATTCCCAGACCGACGGCAGTAAGGCCGAGAGTAACAAGAATGCCTGAGAGTAGGTAGGGTGACCAGTCGATAAGAATTGATATAATATCCATGTGGTATTCCCTTGAGAGCAGACAGGGGTATATTCCTGCAGTGTATCTTTGCCTGCATTTTAAACTTAATCTGTATTTATTCTGCCGATCTTAAAATACCGTGAAATATAATTTTAATTCCAAAAAAAAGATGGTTTGAGAATTAATCTACCATGCCGTACTTGGTCTTGAGTTCTTCCCAGTACGGGTCTGCCATTAGCATGGTGATGCCGTCATTGATAGTCTCAAGAAGTTCGGGATCGGATTTCCTGATTGCAACACCATACTCTTCGTTTGTATCGATCTCCCCTATGACCGACAGTGGCTTTCCTTCGATTGCCTCAAGCATCGGCGGCTTGTCATATACTGCGAAGTCGATTCTCTTGTTCTTCAGGTCCTCTGATACGAGTGGGAATGTATCGTATGTCAGAAGATTCTTTTCGGGCATGATGCCGGTCTCTATAAGATTGTTCTCAATCCATTCCACACCTGAAGTTCCCCTCTGTCCGCCGATGACGTACTGTCCGCTCATGAAGTCATCCATAGTGAAATTGTTGTCATCGTGCTTTGCCACGGACTGGTTGACCTTCCAGTATGGAATAGAGAAGTTGACCTGTTCCAGTCTCTCCGGGGTGATTGTCATTCCCGAGTAGACCATATCGATCTTTCCTGCCATAAGTGCAGGGATGATTCCGTCCCATGCGACAGGGATAACCTTTACTTCAAATCCCTTCTGTTCAGCGATCCATTTTATGGACTCGACATCAAAGCCGACCGGGTTTCCGTCGGTATCGATATAGCTGTAAGGTTTGTATTCACCGTCTATTCCGACGATATACGTCGTCGTCTCTCCCACGCTCGATCCGTTCGCGGGTGTCTGGTCATCACCGGATGTACTTGTGCACCCGGAAAAGACCATTGCCAGTGCGAGAACCAGCACCAGAATTGCACCATAAACCTTCACGGTCATAAAGAGAAATATCGCCAAAAAGAAATATAACCATTTTGACTTGATTTTTCGTTAAAAGATTATGTAAATAAGCCGCTATAGGTTAAAAAAATTTATTTAACCTTGTTATTCCGGCATTTTGTATCTAAAGATCACCGTGCGGACAGAATCACACAGGGGGTAAAAGTTTGTTGTATCCAAACGATGATTTAATGTATTTTTTTACCGATTTATTTAATTGAGTTTTCAGGAGTCTTTTGCGATGTGCAATCCAGATATTCCATGGTATGTGGTATGGGGTTTCGGGGGTCATATCAAGTCCACGGCAACTACGCTTATTATCGGGAAAAAATCCGATGTAGAAGAGATTCCTATAGAATCAGTCGACCACCTTCTCGTTGTGGGCGGCCATAATATTCACACTTCCACAATCATTCATCTCCTGAGACAGAATTCATCTGTATCGTTCTTCGATGCCGACGGGACTCCTCTGGGAATTCTGAGGCCCTTCGGGAGAAAAACCGAAAGGGAAATGGCGGAACTCCAGGCCGAAGGTTCGTCCTATAACAGCGCCGCAGAGATCGTCAGGTCATCAATTAAGGCGAGAATTATGATGATCGAAAAAGCGGGAAGGGAGATCGACCGGGAGCTCTATTATAAAAGCGAGGATGAGATCCTCTTTACGAGCCTGGAGGAGATCGATTATCTCATCAAGATGGAGGAGCTTAGGAGAATCCATAAATTTACATCGGATATGTATTATGAAATAATGGGGAGGTGCCTGAGTCCGTCTCACGGTTTCAAAAGAAGAACATCCCGTCCGCATGTTGATCCGGTAAACTCCATGCTTTCGCTTGGATACTCGATCCTGTTCGGCAATTGCTGTGTGCCGCTTGTAGGTGCATACCTTGATATCGATAAGGGGATTCTTCGCGAGGGGACAAATTCCCTGGTTCTCGATCTTATAGATCCTTTGAAGCCGTTTATGGTTGATTCCGTGGTATTTTCTATTGCACGCGAGTATCTTACTGCCGATATGTACGAGACGAATACGAAGAGATGCCATCTCGACCAGGGGACACTGCGCTTATTATCCGATGCCCTTAAGAGGTCTATCAATCAGAAGAAGATCGAAGAGAATGTATTGTCTTACAGGGATTCACTTATAAACAGAAGACCGCTGAAGTTTTCTTACTGAGTCAAGTTTGTAGAAGAAGGGAGGGTTTTTCTCCTTCCCTGTGACCCTCCCCCTGATCGCGATAAGTCGCAAAGGGGATGGACGAGCATCCCCTTTAGCTCCAAGATGAGTTCTTCCGTCCGCTTGAAATTTTAGATATGATCCTGAAGTCTCGTTGATTTTTCCGGCCGAAGGGACTTCGCCCCTTTCGGAACACGGGGCGACCTTCGGTCACTTTTAAAAATAATATACTTAGAGAAAGATCTTCGCCCCAATCGATTCTTTCTTACTTTATGTCCATAAATTTTTTCTGCAAAATCCTATCCATAAAATATTTTAGGGAAAGAAAAAATTCTCAGTAGACCCTGACGATCTCGAAATCTTCGTAATCCATTGGGCCTTTTTCAGAGATGTCTATATCTCTTATATGCGCTCTCGGGCATTCCCGGAGGGAAGAGAGGAATTTGTCTATTATTATATCATCTCCGGTCGCCCTGATGCAGACCCTTCCGTCTTCAAGATTCATGACTTCGCCGGTTATCGAAAGCTGCGAAGCTATCCTCCTGACGCATGCCCGAAATCCCACGCCCTGGACTTTGCCGGTAACATATGCCTCTATTGTTTTTAATCTGGGGTTCTGCTCTTCAGTAATCCCGGAAGCATCTGTATCCTGAGCCATAGCCATATGGTTTTTAATCCCGGTTGCATATTAAAACTGTCATTTTGGATAAATGTAAAAAGGTCGCAATATTTCACTCGAATGCCACAAGGGTGGCTTTAAACTCATTTTCGAGTTTATGGATCTTTTCGAGTTCGCATTTTGAAAGCGATGAATATCTTCCCGATGAGTCGAATTCACTGTAAGCAACAAGGATCAGGCCCAGGTATTCCTCGCACTGCCTGAGATCTCTCATCTGCTCCTTCGAGAGTGCCGCATACCTGTTCATGATTATCCTGTTCCCCGGAGCATTATTAAACGTACCGGTGAGTTAAAAAAAAGTTTAGATTTGTTTCACTTATTTACGGAACTGGGGCATCATGCCTCTTATCTCTGCACCCACCTTCTCGATAAGGTGCTCTTCATCGGCCCTTGTGAGTGCGTTGAACATCGGCCTGTTGACGGCATTTTCAAGCATCCATTCCTTTGTAAATGCGCCTGACTGGATCTCTTTCAGGATCTGCTCCATCGCTGCCTTGCTTTCAGCACCGATTACTCTCGGGCCCCTTGTAATATCTCCATACTGTGCGGTATTGGAGATCGAGTCCCTCATCTTCGTAAACCCGCCCTCATAGATCAGGTCCACGATCAGCTTCATCTCGTGAAGAACCTCAAGGTATGCCATCTCGGGTGCATATCCTGCCTTGACGAGAGTCTCGAATCCTGCTTTAATAAGTGAGGTCGTTCCTCCGCAGAGCACCGCCTGCTCGCCGAAGAGATCGGTCTCCGTCTCCTCGCGGAAAGATGTCTCGAGCACGACAGCTCTTGTTGCGCCGATACCCATAGCATAGGCAAGGGCGATCTCTTTTGCCTTTCCTGTGTATTCCTGGTGGATAGCGATCAGTGCGGGGACACCCTTTCCTTCCTCGTATGTCCTCCTGACCATATGCCCGGGGCCTTTGGGCGCGACCATAATTACATCGACATTGGCCGGGGGAACGATCTGCCCGAAATGAATATTGAACCCGTGGGAGAACATCAGGCATTTGTTCTCTGTGAGATATGGCGCGATCTCGTTTTTGTATACGATCCCCTGCATCTCGTCGGGGAGCAGGATCATGATGATGTCGGCTCTCTCTGCGGCCTTTGAAACGTCGAGAGCTTCGAGTCCGTCCGCCACTGCCTGATCCCTGCTTTTTCCGGGTCTTATGCCTATGATGACATCAAGACCGCTGTCTCTTAGATTTAAGGCCTGTCCTCGTCCCTGGGAGCCGTATCCCATAACGGCTATTGTCTTTCCTGACAAATTCCCCAGATCAGCGTCCGATTCGTAATATTTGTTGATCATTGATTTCTCTCCTGTATGACGATTTAATATATGCGATTATATGTTATTTTGTTTGCTCAGGCTGTTATCTGCCATGGGTGTCGGCAGATTGCAGGCCGGTTTAAAGCCGGAATATGGTGTGTTTCCGGTATAAATTATTGGGTGTCGTGAGAGATAAGCATTCTTGTCATGCGGTTCAAAGGGTGGGTGATCTCAATGTGTTGTGGTGCGCCCATGAGGGTTTTGGCGCAGCATCTGGTGCGAACCCGCAGTTTTTGACATAACAGTTAAATATCGTTTTGTTCATTATTCATAATGGAAGTGACTGAAATGAGTGATTGCTTTATTTGGCGATAAAATGTTTCGTTTTCTGGATACCACACTCAGGGACGGCGAACAGACGCCCGGAGTTTCACTGACCCCCGAGCAGAAGCTTGAAATTGCGACTGCCCTTTCTGACATTGGAATTGATGTTATAGAAGCCGGCACTGCCGTTGCATCGGAAGGTGAAAAGGAGGCCATAAGGCTGATCTCGGATGCAGGACTTGCGGCTGAATGCTGTACATATGTGCGTGCAAGGCGCGACGATATCGATTCGGCCGCGGACTGCGGTGTCGATTCGATTCATCTTGTCGTCCCTGTCTCCGATCTTCATATCACAAAGAAGCTCGGGAAGGACCGGGAAGCCGTATACGATATGGCGATGGATGCCGTCTCCTACGCGAAGGAGAGAGGCTTAATCGTGGAGCTTTCGGGCGAGGATGCCTCTCGTGCGGACATCGATTATCTTTCGAACCTGTTCAGGGACGGAGTTTCGGCCGGGGCGGACAGACTGTGCTTCTGCGATACGGTCGGCCTGCTGACCCCGGAAAGGACAGCGGAGATCATACCGCTGGTCTGTCACGCGCCCCTGAGCATACACTGCCACAACGATCTCGGCCTTGCACTCGCAAACACGCTTACTGCTCTCAACAGCGGGGCGACCTGCGCCCACGTGACGGTAAACGGGCTCGGCGAGAGGGCGGGAAACACCCCGTTCGAAGAGGTGGTGATGGCTCTCGAAAGGCTCTACAACTATGATACCGGTATTAAGAAGGAAAAAATCTATCCGCTCTCCACGCTCGTATCGAAGTATACAAGGGTCCCGCTTGCAACGAACAAGCCAATCGTGGGCGCGATGGCCTTCACCCATGAAAGTGGGATCCATGCCCACGGCCTGATGAAAGATTCCAGCACCTACGAACCGCTCTCTCCCGAACTAGTGGGGCGAAAGAGGCGCATAGTGCTTGGAAAGCATTCGGGTTCCGCTTCGGTCAAATCGGCACTGAACGAACTCGGCTACAAGCCGAACGACAAGCAGTTGAACGAGATCGTCCGGAGGATCAAGGAGATCGGTGATCGCGGCGTACGGGTTACCGATGCCGATGTAATGGCAGTCGCGGATGCCGTGATGCTGCTCGAGTGCAGGCCGGTTATCGAGATGAAACAGTTTACCATCGTCTCGGGAAACAAAATAATTCCCACGGCCTCCGTGACCATGAAGGTAAACGGGCAGGAGATAACTGGAGCTGCAACCGGTGCAGGGCCGGTCGATGCCGCATTGAGGATCCTGCAGGAATCCGTATCCGTCGTCGGCGACATCCGCCTTGAGGAGTATCATGTGGATGCGATTACAGGCGGAACCGACGCGGTCGTGGACGTCACTGTAAAGCTGAACAGGGACGGCAGGGTAATAACATCGAGAGGAGCAAGATCAGATATCATCGAGGCAAGTGTCGAGGCAGTTGTTTCGGGAATGAACAGACTATTGAGGAATGAGAATGAAAACAGGAGCACGGATTCTGATTGACAACCTGAAGGAGCAGGGTGTCGATATAATATTCGGATACCCGGGGGGTTCGGTCCTCCCGATATACGACGAGCTTTATGATGCCGATATCAGGCACATACTGGTAAGGCACGAACAGGCAGCTGTGCATGCGGCCGACGGTTATGCACGTGCGAGCGGCCGTGTGGGTGTGTGTCTCTCCACCTCCGGTCCGGGCGCCTGCAATCTCGTATCCGGGATTGCCACCGCAAATATGGACTCCGTTCCCATCGTCGCCCTCACCGGTCAGGTTCCTACAGGAATGCTCGGAAACGACGCGTTCCAGGAGTCCGACATCACCGGAATCACGATGCCTGTGACAAAGCACAACTTCCTCGTCAACGACACGATCAGGATTCCGCAGGTGATAGCCGAGGCGTTCTATATCGCCGGTACAGGAAGGTACGGCCCGGTGCTTGTAGATCTTCCGAAGGATGTCCTGATGAGGAGCGTGTCCCCTGAAGAGATCCTTCCGGGAATTCCGGACCTGAAGGGGTACAAGCCTACATATCACGGTCATCCGCGTCAGATCAAAAAAGCGCTTGACCTGCTGAGGGAATCGAAGAAGCCGGTGATATATGCCGGCGGGGGTATCGTTGCATCGGGAGCCTCTGAGGCCCTTTGTAGGTTTGCGGAGGAAATGGAGATCCCGGTTACGACAACGATGATGGGACTTGGCGCAATCCCGTCCGATCATCCATTAAACCTTGGTATGCTCGGGATGCACGGGACAAAGTTCGCGAACTACGCCGTCACAGGATGCGACCTCCTCTTCACGATCGGTGCCCGCTTCGACGACAGGGTAACCGGGAAGATCGATGAGTTCGCCCCCGGCGCAAAGATCATCCACATCGACATCGACCCGGCCGAGATCGGGAAGAACAAGGCGGTTGATGTCCCTATCGTAGGGGATGCGAAGGTCGTTCTCGACGATATTCTTGAGAGACTCAATCCGGAGGACAGGGTTATCCGGACCGCGTGGCTTGAAGAGATCGGTAAATGGAAGAAAGATCATCCTCTCACCTGCGGAAACGGCGGAGGGCTCCATCCACAGCAGATCATCCGCGAGATATCCACGCTCCTCGACGGCGGCGGGATCATTGTCAGCGAGGTAGGGCAGAACCAGATGTGGGCGGCCCAGCACTACGGCTTTAAAAAACCCAGGCAGTGGATCAGCTCGGGCGGCCTCGGGACGATGGGATACGGTTTCCCTGCGGCGATAGGCGCATGGTTCGCACGCCCGGAGGAGACAATAGTCCTGATCGCAGGGGACGGAAGCTTCCAGATGAACATCCAGGAGCTCGGAACGGTCGCCCAGTACAAGGTCCCGGTCAAGATGATGATCCTAAACAACATGTATCTCGGGATGGTCAGGCAGTGGCAGGAGCTCTTCTATGAGAAGAGATACTCGTATACCGAGCTTCCATTCGTTGACTTCGTCGGGATAGCGAAGGCCTACGGGGTTCCCGGGAGGGTTGTAGAATCCGAAAAGGATATCGTTCCCGCCCTGAAGGAATCGTTCGAGACTGATGGTCCGTTCCTCATCGACTTCAGGATCGAGCGGGAAGAGAACGTATTCCCGATGGTCCCTGCAGGGGCGGCGATAAAGGACATGATCGGCGAGCACGTAGAGCAGGAGGATGACTGAATGAAGCAGCATATCATCAGCGTACTTGTCGAGAACAGGTCCGGTGTACTGACAAGGGTCTCCGGTCTCTTCTCAAGACGCGGTTTCAATATCGAAAGCCTTGCGGTCGGGACATGCGAAGCTCCCGGGATGAGCCGGATCACGATCGTCGCCTGCGGGGACGATGCCCATATCGAGCAGGTTAAAAAGCAGCTCAACAAACTGATCGAGGTCATAAAGGTCATCGACATAACCGAAAGGAGCCATGTCGAGCGCGAGCTTGTCCTGATTAAGGTTAATGCAGAGCCGGGGAAGACGAGGTCCGAGGTCATGCAGATCGCGGATATCTTCAGGGCGAAGATAATCGACGTAGGGCAGGAAACGGTGGTTCTCGAAATTACAGGTGATACGGAAAAGATCCGTGCACTCGAAGAGCTTCTCGTTCCTTACGGAATTCTCGAACTTGTCCGGACGGGCAAAGTCGCACTCCAGAGAGGAGCCGCGACGATCTCCCCCGGAAAATAACTTTTTTTAAATTGAATTTTTTCTTCATAGATCTTTTTCATAATAAGATGGACTAAAAAATCCTGTATCTTCTCATTTTAGCCGGGAATGGGAACTCTGAGAGTGCTTTCCCTCGCACGAGTATGAAAACCTGTGGTGTGACGATCAATATCGTAACACATTTAAAAAATTATGTATTATTGGTTTGATGGGCAGATGTAAGTTGTACTCTGCCGCACACGGTTCAGTCATATTAATTCTATTCAATATGCCTGGATTTGTCATGAAATGGAGATGATAAAGATGAAATTTGTTCATTTAATGTGGTGTTTCTGTATTTGTCTGGCACTCGTCCTGTGTGTACCTGCGGTTTCAGCATCGACAAATGCATATCATATGGAAGCACTTGGTGAATTTGCTGCAACTATTGCAATGGACGAGCTTGATTTTGATTATGGCGATTCCGATGTCGTGGTACTTACAGATGCGGGTCGTGTAGTTGTAGACGGCCAGACTACAGAGAAGGCGGTCTCGGGAATTACTAAAGTATCAGGCCTTCAAAACGGTGACAGCACATTATTCCAGATAAACCGTGCGGAGTGGAAGGGTCTCTGGTTCTATTTCTATAACAGGGATACGGGAAAAGGACTGTACCTTGTGCCTAAAGAGAGTTATTTCAGGCTCACCGATGCAGCAGTGGAATCATTGCCTCCTGAAAATGCCTTCTCGACTATTGCAGTAGTTACCGGGGATCTCTACCAGATGCTTGAAGATACAAATGCCGGGAACAAAACACAGGAAGTACTTGGTGCTGATGCATTTTCTCTCCTCTCTCTGGCGAATGCGTGGGCATACGGGGCTCCTTACGACCTGATGAATGCGGCATCGCTCCATAACCATTTCTGCCCCGGGGTTTCGAGCGGTTACATTCTTGCAAAGTATGTTGAGGAGAATATGCCGCTGACTGATGATACGTCGTACGTGGTTGTATCAAGCCCTACATGGTGCAAAGAAGATATATATAACGTTATGTGGGATATGACTCCCGGAAAAGGAGGAGTGGATAATTCGGCTGTATTTACAGATGAAGACCAGACATACCTGACGGACAAATATGGTATCCGGCCTGCAGGAATATTTGTTCTCTGGAACAGCCAGGAGAACAGCGGGAAGGGCATCGCTCTGGGATTCCGGTTTGATTCTTCAGAATGGACCGGTCCTTCCTGGGGGAGTAAAATATCCCAGACCGTGGATATGGTGCAGAATCTTGATAATCCCGGTGATTATGTTGAAGTGATGAAGGAGTTCACTGTAGATTCCGATATGCTGGCCGAGCTTGAGAATCCGCTTAACAACCCCTACGAAGTTGTAGGAATGATGAATTAAGATCATTTTTCCTTTTTTTGATGTGGCAGAACCATGTCCGTTAAAAATTGTATGATTATTCGTTCGATGGAGTTTGTTGAAATTAAAAAAGGGATTAAATCATCCCGCCTATGATCTCCGTCTCCTGCCCTTCCTCAAGATAGTCCGGGTGGATCTCCTGTTTTACAATGAGCGAGAGGATCAGTACCGCAATTGATAGTATAAACGCTCCGAGGAACGCAAGATCGAACCCTGATGAAAGAACCTCGAGTTTCATATTTGCCGGTGCCTGTGAGGTGACGCCCCTGTGCTCGGCAATAAGCGAGACGCCCTGCAGGAAGATGAGGTTGAATATCGCAATGCCTATCGTCAGCGGGGCGAACCTCTCGAGGCTCGTCAGGCTCGAAACCATTCCCTGGTACTGCTTTCCTACCGAATTCATGATCATATTCGAGATCGGTGTGACCATCAGCCCCAGGCCGAAGCCGATCAGCAGGAGGCAGCCAACCACAAATGCAGTTGTCGTATCTGCGTGAAGGTGCGTGATGAAGTAATAGCCGAGAAGGATCACGAATCCCGCTGCGATGCAGAGCGGTCTTCCACCCGTCCTGTTGAATAGCGCACCCGCAAGCAGTCCGGAGATCATCATTGCAAACGACAGCGATGTAAGTATCAGGCCGGCGGTGGATGAATCGAATCCCTGCACGTATTCGAGATAGAACGGCAGCAGATAGTTGATTCCCGAGAAGCTCAGGAATAAGATGACGAACAGAAGGTTTGAGAGGAAGAAGTTTTTCCCCTTGAAGAGCCTTAGTTCAAGGAGCGGTTCGGAGACCTTCAGCTCGTTCCAGACGAAACCTGCGAGAGAGACGACTGCAATTATCATAGTAACGATTATCGCGGGGGATGTCCACCCCAGCTCCTGTCCCTCGGATATTGCAAATAAAAGCGATGCAAGACCGACGAAGATGAGCAGGCCGCCTTTTTTGTCGAATCCGGAGAGATCGCGATCTTTGCCTGTTACCGTTGACGGGATCACCTTCGCACCAAGCAAAACCGCAACGATTCCTATGGGGACGTTGATGAAGAATATCCAGTGCCACGAGAGATATTGTGTCAGAATACCACCGACTGTCGGGCCGATCGCCATTCCGAGCGCCGCCACGGTCATTATTATTCCCATGGCCTTTCCCTTCATACTCATCGGGATAAAGGCGGTAACCATTGCGGGGGCGATGGCTGTTATCATCGCGCCGCCTACACCCTGGAACACTCTTGATCCGACAAGGGACCCGAATGAATCAAGGAGGTCGGGGAGGAAACCGCACGCAAATGAGCCGACGGTAAATACGATGAAACCTGTCAGGAATATTCTCTTAAATCCGATTATGTCCGAGATCTTCCCGAATATGAGGACACAGCCGGCCATTACGAGTAGGTATGCGGTCGCAACCCAGCTGACTGTGCTCGAGGAGATGTCGAAGGATTCGGAGATCGTCGGAAGGGCGATATTGACGATCGTCCCGTCGATTGAAGACATAAATATTGCAAGCGATATTGCAATTATCAGGAGGCTGTAACTTTTGCCTGATGATTTTTCCGGGGAATCTTTCATAATTGAGTTATCGGGGCAGGCCTAAAATAAATTTCTTATTAATTTTTGCCATTAGTACTCTTCGGAAAACCTTCCGTCACCAATCTCAGGATCAGGAGACTTCGGTCAGGTCGTTTTGTTTCGAGTATCCGGATACCGCAGGTAAAGATCTTCGTTTTCCCGTGTTTCATAATATTTTCAGGGTCTCCATTATACCGGCCGAATATCAGAAAGGAGATTACAACAGAAGAGGAGGTGACTATGTGATTTCCGGAATACAGGCAGAAAAGCTCTCGGAAGACGAATACAGAAGAATATCCCAGATGCTTAAGTACCGCAGAAGATACCAGTATTAATCAATCCCTGACCACAGAAATTTTCTCCATAAATCGCCGGTGCAATGGCATGCGGTTTTATTTTTTTACCTGATTTCACTTTCGCGTTCTATAGTACCCATTTATCATGTCCATAAAGAATCATTATGTAGCGGGTAGGATAAACCCTGGAGATTTGAATATGAAATATAATGCGAAAACATGCCAGAGCTGCGGAATGCCTATGAACAAACCGGAAGACTTCGGCACGGAAGCAGACGGTTCGTCCTCCGTTGAGTACTGCATGTACTGTTATAAGAACGGATCTTTTACAGAACCGGATATTACAATGGACGAGATGGCTGAAAAGGGCGGGGCGATTATGTCACAGATGTTCGAGATCCCTGCCGAAAAAGCCGTCGGATTCATGAAAGAACAGCTTTCATGCCTGAAAAGATGGGCGGGACGGGATATTAAGACCTGCGAGAGCTGTGGAATGCCCCTCGCAAAGGATGAAGACTACGGAACGGAAGAGGACGGATCGAAGAGCGATAAATACTGTATCTATTGTTATAAGGACGGAAAATTTATCGAGCCTGATCTCACAAAGGAGGAGGCGGTCGAGAAGTACGCCCCGATGATGGCAGAACATCTCGGTATGCCTCTGGAAAAGGCAAAGATGATGGTGAACAGCTATCTTTCGACCCTCCCGAGATGGCAGTGAGCCATCTTGCAATCTTTTTTATAGACAGAGAGTTTTCTATCTCATATGGAGATCCCTGAGGATTATATAGGATATACCTGCTCGGTCATAAAGAAGCATTTCGAAGGTCCGTTCTGCCAGAGCTGCGGTCTGCCGATGAAGTGCGAGGGGGATTTCGGGACGGAAGAGGACGGTTCTCCCTCGGCCGATTACTGCCGCTCATGCTACTGGAAAGGGGAGTTCGTTATGCCGACCCTTACATTCGGGGAGATGAAAGTCAGGTGTGCAGAAAGGATGGCGGAGAGCGGGTTCGTGACATACGAAGACGCCCTTGACATGATGTCAAGACTGCTTCCGACACTTAAACGCTGGAGAGTGAATGAAATCTGAATTCACCAGCGGAATTTTCTGTGTTTTTCTTCCATCTCTTCCGTCGTAAGCAGTTCGTAGGAGTGTATTCCGCTGTCTTTGTCAAACTGAACGTCAAGCAGGAGTCCTGCTCCTGTATGATGAAATTCTGCGGAGACAGGATCGGATCCTCTCTGGACATAGCCGAGATTTATCAGCCTTTTCTGCAGTTCCTGAAAATCTTCCGCTGAACATTTTTCAAAAAGGTTTTCAGTTTTTTTCCTTACCGTATCCCTGCCTAAATATTCTTTCATGGACCGTCCTTTCCAGGTAATAAGATAAAATTCTTTTGCCCGCATTTTATGTTCCTGAAAAAAGGGTTCTATATCATTACGTTGAATAATATCCCATGAATCGAGCCGATATTGCAGAGGAGAATTTCAAGAGCGGGCTGAACTGTGCGCAGTCGGTTCTTATGGCTTTTGCCGGTGATTTCGGTGCCGAACCCGGAACCGCAAGAAGGATTGCAAGGGGATTCGGAAGCGGAATGGGTACGGGCGATACCTGCGGTGCAGTGTCCGGCGGCGTAATGGCGATCAGTCTCCATGTCAGCGACGAAGGCGATGCATCTCTGGCGAAAAAGAGAACATATGAACTGGTGAGGGAGTTCAAGAAACGCTTTTCAAAAGAGACGGGCTCCCTCGTGTGCCGCAATCTTTTGGGATACGACATAAACAATCATGAAATAATGAAGAGCATCCCTGCCGATAAGCTGCCGAAATCTGTTTGCGGCCAGTATGTTCGTATTGCTGCCGGCATTCTTGACGATATGCTGAAGTGACGATCTCCTTTTTGGAATGTTATTGTATGATATGAGAGAGGGAGGGGGAAGATTCCCCCTCCCTATGGCCCTCCCCCTCGGTTGCGATAAGTCGCAGTCGGGGATGGACAAGCATCCCCTCCTGCTCCATGAAGAAGCTCATTTATTTCGAAATTTCAAAAGAAGGATTATGTTATGATTACTTTCATCTCCCCGGCCGAGGCTACCCGGAAGGGTAGCGTCCAGGCCGGGCTATCGCAATAGCGCAAAGCCCTGAGGACAGGGCGTGTTCGCGAAGCGAACTTGCGCAAGGGTTGCCTCTAAAAAAATTCAACTTATTTCGAAACCACGGAAGACCTTTGGGTACCTTTGAAAAATAATTGAGTCAGATGAGAGAAAGGTGTCTGTTTTGGAACCTTAGGTGGAAGAGCAATTAGCCTTAAAATTTAAAAAGATCAAAAAAAATTATTTTAAAACAGCGCCTCTGTTTGCCTGTCCGACCATTTTCACATATCGTGCGAGAACTCCCTTGAGCTCTCTCTTCGGGGGAACATAAGCCTCTCTTCTCTTTTCAATCTCTTCAGGGCTTACCGCAAGATCAAGCCTTCTCTCATGAAGGTTGATCTCAATTATGTCTCCCTCTTTCACAAGACCGATCGGGCCGCCTGCCATCGCTTCGGGTGCGACGTGGCCGATGCACGGTCCTCTTGTGCCGCCGGAGAACCTGCCGTCGGTAACCAGTGCGACCTTCGTATATCCCATGCCCATTAGTGCAGATGTCGGCGAAAGCATCTCCGGCATTCCCGGTCCGCCGATCGGGCCCTCGTTGCGGATGACGAGAACGTCGCCCTCGTTGATCTTTCGTCCCAGGATCGCGTCCATAGACTCTTTTTCATTCCTGAAGACTCTTGCGGGTCCGCTGTGCACCCACATGTCGTCGTTTACAGCCGAACATTTGATGACGGCGCCGTCCGGGGCTAGGGTGCCTTTCAGTATCCTGAGCCCTCCTGCTTCATGCACCGGAGTTTCGATCGTTTTGATCACATTTCCATCGATATACCTGACCGAACCGGCGATCTCCACGACCGTTTTTCCTGAAACCGTTCTTACATCCGAAAGAAGAGGGAGAAGCCTTTTAAAAACCGCAGGAATCCCTCCTGCACGGTGGAGAGTCTGCATCGAATGCGGCCCGCCGGGCTGCATGGAGCAGATATGCGGAACCTGCTCTCCGATTGCAGTGAACTCGTCAAGACCGAACGGGATGTCGGCCTCTTCTGCGACGGCCATCAGGTGAAGGACGGTGTTCGTCGATCCGCCGAGAGCCATATCGACTCTTATTGCATTTCTCATGCTCTCTGCCGTGACAATATCGCGGGGAAGGATGTTCTCCCTGACAAGGTCCACAACCCTCTCGCCTGTTTCGTAGGCAAGCCTCATCTTTTCCGCATCGACCGCCGGAACAGCCGCACATCCCGGAAGCGACATCCCCATCGCCTCGGTCATGCATGCCATCGTATTTGCCGTGTATAGTCCCTGGCAGCTTCCGCATCCGGGCATCGCGGCCTTTTCAAGCTCTGTGAGCTCTTCGTCGCTCATCTTTCCCGCGGCAACCTTCCCGACACCCTCGAATACGTCGGTGAGCGAGATTTCGCACCCGTGGTGATAGCCGGGGAGCATATTGCCTCCTGTAATAACGATTGCAGGAATATTGCATCTCACCGCAGCCATGAGCATTCCCGGAACTATCTTGTCGCAGGTGCATATGCATACGAGACCGTCGAACCTGTGGGCCTGGATCATCAGCTCCACTGCGTCTGCAACGTTCTCTCTCGAAGGAAGGGAGTAGGTCATTCCTTCGTGGCCCATCGCGATTCCGTCGCAGATGCCTATTGTATTGAACTCGAACGGGGTTCCGCCTCCTGCAGCAACTCCCTCGCGGACACGCTCGCCGATCATTCGAAGATGCGTGTGCCCGGGAACTATCGAGTTCCACGAGTTCGCTATGCCTATGAAAGGTTTTTTCATCTCCCGGTCGGATATCCCGAGAGCCCGGATCAGGGACCTGTTGGCAGCCCTTTCATAACCCGATTTCGCTTCGTCGCTCCGCATTGTAACCGATCATGATTGGATTGTAAAATACAAATAAATTCTTGCGGGGGACGGAAAAATGCCGATCTGGTGCACCCTTCAGGCACTTGCAGCAATCTGATAATTATATGAGTTATCGGGTTCCACCTGATTTGTATGTGTGGTGAAGAGGAGATCCGCGGATATATAGACCAGATAAAAAACGGAAGTCTCCAGGAAAAAAGAGGTGCGGTCGACTCCCTTGCCGGGTGCGGTGAACCTGCTGCGATCCTGTTATGCGAATTCATCGAAGAATCCGGTGACAACGATTCGATGTGGTACGCCGCATCGGCACTTGCAAAGATCGGGGTTGCCGCCATCGGGCCGCTCTCCGATCTGCTGAAGAGTACCCCTTCAAGAGATGCAAAAAAGTATGCCGCTGCTGCTCTCGGTGCGATCGGCGAACCATCGATAGACATTCTTCTGGAGATGCTCTCCGGCGACGACAAGGTTGTCAGGGGCTATGCATCGCAGGCTCTTATCCGCGTAGGCGAACCGGCGGTTCAGCCGTTAAAGGATCTCATAGACAATTCCGACGGAGTTGTTGAAAGATGTGCGGTCCTGACGCTTCACAGGATGGGAACTGTCGAGCCGGAAGCGGTTGAAAATGTACTTAGAAAAGATTTCTAAATTTTTTTTTGGTTTTTTGTTTAAAATATTGTTTCTTGTTTCTGTTTAATCTGTGATGAGTTTTGAGGATTCGTAATGCTTCAGGTCTGCCTCAAGCCCGAGCCCTTTTACATATTTCATGAGTTCATCGTGATCCCGTTCGTGATACATGTGTGCCGAGACCGAGGTATGCGAGTACCACCCGACATCCGCTTCGAGGCGATCAGCGATCATCTTCTGGAGATGGACGAGGGCGTACATGTTCGCCCCGAGTGCGGAGAGCATGTCGTTCGACCTGAAATCTACGTGCATATTGAGTCTCCCGTCGCGGACGAAGCACTGGATTCTCTGGAGGCACGGCGGATTGTCCGATTGATCGTCTTTCGGGGGAAACCACGTGATCGCTTCGGCACGGCGTGAATTGGGCTCGGCTTTGAGTTTTTCTATCAGGTATTCCACCTGGTCGATCCCTTTCCCGTCGCCATCCCCCCTGAAATCCGAATCTCCAACCGGGTAATCGAAGAGGCGGTCATGGTATGTATATACGAACTCGTTCTCGGTCCCGTTCAGGAGATCGTTTACATACTGCTTCATCGCCCCTTCGCCGAACATGTTGAACGGGCTAATCATGTAGTCCTCAAACGGATTTTTAACGTGAATATTCAGCGGTTCGGGAAGCTCTATCGTCTTTTCTCCGTCCTCCGTGACCAGATATTTCCCGTGCTTCAGGATGGTCTTGATAACCTCTTCATGTGCCTTGCCCAGTGAAAATGCACGTACGTTGAACACCTTAAAACCATCTCCCTTTGATAAGAGTATTTTCGCCAACCTATTTCAGATTGTCTGATTGCCCGCACCAGAACGGGCATTCTTTTTTCCTGCATTCCCTGTTCAGTCCCGAAAATTCACAGCAGAACTCTTTTGTAACCGGCAGGGCGACTTTGAAGTTTTCTTCCAGGAACTTAACCGCCCCGATTATGGCGAGATATGTATCCCGTTTGCAGCACCGCGGCCCTCCTGCATCTGCTATCGCCATTAAAGCCGTTGCCGTCATCCTGTTCGATAGCGACCAGGATTCACCTGAAAGAGGGGTCGAACCCGTGATCACGCTGATGAAGATCCCTGTTCCGATCGCTGCACCGCATGTTCCGTGCGTTCCGCAGAAACCCCCTTTGATATGCTCCGAACGACTGAGTGCCTTCTTCAGCGCTTTTTCCTTCTTTTCCGGCTCGTTTATTTCATTATAGTATGCCGTGATGAGTACTGCCGGGACGAGGTAGTGGTGTTCGGGGCCGTGCATGTGCATGCTTGGGTGGCGCATGAGCGTTATTGCAATTTTTATCGGGTCTTTGAGATCCGTATTCAGGCAAAACGCTGTTATTATTCCTTCAGCCTCTCTTCCGTGGCATTCGTCGCATATGAAATGGCCGTTTTCGCATGCAACGTTCGTCCTGAATTTCTTACCGCAAAACGAACATTCCATCTCCTTTTCGGTATCGCTGTAGACCAGTTCCCCGCCGCAGATGAGGCAGCCGGTCTTCTCATCGGTCATTCTTCTCACCACTCGTGTATACTGTTCTCTTCAGGATCGCCATAATGATTGGCAATGCCAAATGGATTATAGCGATGCCGACAGAATAATAGTTCATGCAGACCTCGCCGGAGATGGATGCCTATTTTAAATCGCTTCAGACCGGGCTTGAAACCGCAATAAAGGTTGCAAAGCAGGCGCGTCTGAAGGGAATCGATCCGAGGACCATTGTGGAGATCCCTATTGCAAACGATCTTGCCGACAGGGTCGAGGCACTGCTTGACATCAAAGGAGTAGCGGCGAGACTCCGCGAACTCGGTGAGACGATGTCCCGCGAGGAGGTCGCCCTGAAGATAGGCGACGATTTTATTGCAAAGAAATTCGGCGAGCAGACAAGGGAAGAGATCCTCGATCACGCGATAAGAACATCGATGGCTCTCCTGACCGAGGGTGTCGTTGCGGCCCCGACCGAGGGTATAGGAAAGATCGGCGTCGGCAGGAATGACGACGGGACCGAATATTTAAAGATCTATTATGCCGGGCCTATCAGGAGTGCGGGCGGAACGGCCCAGGCTCTCTCCGTTCTTGTCGGGGATTATGTCCGAAAAGGTCTCGGTATGTCGGCGTTTATCCCGAGGGACGAAGAGGTCGAGAGGTATGTCGAGGAGATCAAGAAATACAACAATATAATGAGCCTCCAGTACCTTCCGCCGGACGACGATCTCAGGTATATCGTCAGGAACTGTCCTGTATGCGTCGAAGGCGAGCCGACGGAGAAGGTCGAGGTATCGGGTTTCAGGAACCTCGAACGCATTGAGACCAATGTCGTCAGGGGCGGTATGGCCCTCGTTGTCGCCGAGGGAATGGGGCTTAAGGCCCCGAAGATCCAGAAGGTCGTCCGCAAGGTCAAGATGGAGGGCTGGGAATGGCTCGACAAGCTTGTTTCGGGCGGAACTTCTTCGGCGGGTAAAGAGGAGAAGAAAGAGGAGGACGAGGGATTCCACCTCAAGCCCAAGGACAAATACATCAAGGATCTTATCGGCGGAAGGCCGGTCTTCTCCTACCCTATGAAAGCCGGCGGTTTCAGGCTGAGATACGGCAGATCGAGAAATACCGGATTTGCGGCTGCAGGATTCAACCCTTCAACACTCCATATACTCGGCGATTTCCTTGCGGTCGGCACCCAGATGAAGGTCGAGCGTCCCGGGAAGGCGGCGGGAGTGGTTCCGGTCGATACGGTAGAGGGGCCGACCGTCCGCCTGAAAAACGGGGACGTGATGAGGATCGACACGATAGAGGATGCGCTGAAGTACGGTCCGCAGGTCGAAAGAATCATCGATGTCGGCGAGATGCTTGTTTCATACGGCGAGTTCCTCGAGAACAACCACAACCTCGTCCCGTCCGCGTACTGTCACGAGTGGTGGATGCTCGAAGGCGGTGAGAAGCGGCCGGAGAGTGCGATGGAAGCGGTCGAGATGGCCGTGTCCGGTGCATATCTTCATCCGGATTATACATATATCTGGGACGATATCTCCGGAGAGGATGTAGTCGCCCTTGCAGATGCAGTGTCCGCCGAAGGAGAGATCAAAGAAGGCGCCCTGTATCTCCCAGGCGATTTTCAGCTGAAGAGCACTCTCGAAATTCTCCTCCTTCCCCATAAGGTCAGGGACGGAAAGATCGTTATCGAATCCCCGATCGTCTTTCTCGCATGCCTGGGCCTTACGATGAATCTTGAGAAGAGAGAAAACCGCGAACACCTTCCCGAATGCAAGAACGGTCTTGAGGCGGCATCATATCTGTCCGGATTTAAGATGCGTTCAAAAGCCGGGACGAGAATCGGCGGAAGGATGGGCCGCCCTGGAAAATCCAAACCGCGTAAGATGAATCCTCCACCAAACGGACTATTCCCTGTCGGCGACGAGGGCGGATCGAGGCGCTCTTTCCAGGAGGCTTCCAAGTCGAAGGAGAACAGGCAGGGGGGACTGATTACAGCAGAGATGGGTCTTCGCCGGTGCCCTTCGTGCAAAAAGATAACATACAAGAATATCTGCGAGTGCGGGACCCATACCGAACCCGAGTATGTATGCCCCAAGTGCGGGCGGAACGTTGTCGGCGGAAAGTGCCCTGTCTGCGGGATGGAGGGAGTCTGCAGCCAGCAGGTCCAGATCGACGTAAAGGGGGAGTATGATTCCGCCCTGAAGAATCTCGGGATGATCAGGGACCTGGAGCCCAAGCTGGTGAAAGGCGTAAAGGGCATGATGTCGAAGGAGAGATGTGCCGAGCCGCTGGAAAAGGCGGTTTTGCGTGCCGCAAAGGAGCTGTACGTATTCAAGGACGGAACGCTCCGCTACGATATGATCGACCTGCCGCTCACCCATTTCAAACCGAAGGAGATCGGGACTTCGGTTGAAAGACTGATAGAACTTGGTTACCCGAAGGATGTCTACGGGAAACCGCTCGAATCCGAAGATCAGGTACTTGAGCTCAAATGCCAGGACATTCTTGTCTCCGAGGACTGCGGCGAATGGCTCCTGAAGGTTGCGATGTTCATCGACGAGATGCTCGGAAAGCTCTACGATCTTCCTCCCTACTATAATGCGGAGAAGAAAGAGGACATCGTCGGCCGGCTGCTCATGGGGCTTGCCCCGCATACGAGTGCCGGCGTTCTGGTGAGACTTCTCGGTTTTTCAAAGGCGTTTGTAGGATACGGCCACCCGTATTTCCACGCGGCGAAGAGGAGGAACTGTTTCCAGGGCGAGACCGAGATTATGATCTATGACAATGAGAAGTGGCAGACGCTTCCGATACGAAAGTTCGTGCTCGAAAACTTTGATATCTCGAAGACAAACTTCGATCTCGTCGGGACATATTATTCCGATCCCTCAAAGACCTTCTGGGTTCACTCGCTCGATATCTCCGGTGCGGTCAGGATGAGGCGGGTCACTTCGGTATCGGTCCACAGGTCCCCGAAGACTCTCATCCGGTTCGAGACCTCGCGGGGAAGATCGGTAACCGTTACCCCCGAACACACGATGCTTGTCTGCGATCTTGCTTACCAGCGGAGGGTCAAGGCCCTTGAACTGAAGGAAGGAGATTTCGTCCCGATATTCGAGGGCACGTGCATGATAAACGACAGGATAGTCGGGCGTGAGATCCTCGAATCCGCCGAGGACTATGTGTTCTGCCTGACCGTGGACCAGGATCACAACCTTCCTGCAAACGGCATCTTTACCGGACAGTGCGACGGGGATGAAGACTGCGTGATGCTCCTTCTCGACGGTCTGATCAACTTCTCCAAGTGTTTCCTTCCCGAGACGAGGGGAGGTTCGATGGACGCCCCGCTCGTCCTGACGAGCAGGATAGATCCTTCGGAGGTTGACGGAGAGTGCCACAATGTGGATGCATGTCCGTCGTATCCGCTCGAGCTGTATCTCGAAGCGCTGAAGTACACTCACCCGAAGGATCTTGAAAAGAAGATCGACCATGTCGCCCTCCGTCTCGGGACCCCGGGGCAGTATGAAGGGATCATGTTCACCCACGATACAACCGACATATCTGCGGGCCCGCTTATATCCTCTTATAATACCTTAAAAACGATGACCGACAAGCTCGAGGCCGAACTTGAACTTGGTAAGATCATACGTGCGGTCGATGCCGACGATGTCGCGGAAAGGGTGCTCAATACGCATTTCATACGCGATATTATGGGCAACCTGAATTCTTTTTCAAAACAGTCGATGCGCTGCACTAAGTGCAATGCGAAGTACAGGAGGATGCCGCTTTCGGGGAAGTGCAGGTGCGGGAATAAGGTGATCCCGACCGTCCACGAGGGGTCGGTCAAGAAATACCTTGAGATGTCACAGAAGATGTGCGATGAATATAATGTATCCGAATATACGAGGCAGAGGGTGGAGGTACTCTCGATGGCGGTCCTTTCGACCTTCGGCGAACCGCCCGAGAAGCAGATGGGTCTGGCGGATTTTATGTGAGTTTTTTAACCCTCTTTCGTATACCGGGATACTGGCTGGATGATGGTGTGATGTTGGTATGATTTTGGGTATGAATGGTATCTCCATTACTGTCGCATTGCCCTGTGGCACATTTCAGGTTTGATTTCTCGTCACATCTTCCTGCCGGAAGAAGACCGGCAAATGTAGAATATACGGTCTGTTTATTAAATCTGACGCAAATAAATGCTATAATCTCTTTTCTGCTATATAGATTTATATTGCAGGGCTATACTGCGGTATTGATAAGGTCGGGGATAAAAATGACTACTTATGGCAGGGGCGAAAGATTACGACGAGATCGCGTTAAAATGTGTTCCATATCCTGAGGCTTTTTACGGAACAGTTCTTGATTTCATCTTCCCGGAGGATAAGAAGATCCTTGAGCTTGCATGCGGTACCGGAATCCTTACGGAGATGATCACCGGGAAATGCCCGGGTGCAGAGATTACCTGTGTCGATATGGATGCGGGGATGATCGAAAAAGCCGGTGAAAAACCTGCACTTTCCGGTGTCAGGTTCATCGAAGGTGATATGAGAGATTGTTCCGGGAGCGGTTATGATGCGGTCGTTGTTACGCAGGCGATATTTTTCATCGGTGATTCCGACAGGAGAATTCTTGTTGCAAAGATCCGCGACATGCTTGACGAGGGGGGCAGGTTCGTCTCCGGCGATATGTTCGCCCCGGGGACCGAATTTGAAAATGAGTTATACAAAAAGAACTGGATTGACCTGATGCTCTCAAACGGGCTCTCCCTTTCCGAAGCGGAGAATATGATCGCGCCTCTCGATGATTTTTGCGGGAAGAATACTATTGAATCCTTTTCATCGGAACTTTATGCGGCGGGTTTTAGCAGAGTGATTGTGCCCTACAGGTCGGGATATTACGGGGTTGTTGTAGGCTACAAATAGGGGTTGGTGTAAAAAATATTGCACTAATTGTAATGTTTATATTACATAAATCTCAACATAATTGAGAAAAGTTTTCCCACGTTAGTTCAGGTATGGCAGGAAAAAGAATCAGAAGGATAATCCCTGCGGCTGCAGGGGCTGCGAGTCTTGCAGTGCCGGCATGTGCGGCGGTATGCCCCAAGGGTATCGGAGATTGTCCTTATCCTGGGCGTTGCTTCCTCTACGTAGATTCCAACGGGGATTCCATCTGCGATTATACGCCCGGCGATACTTCTCAGGCGGCAACCGATGCCGATCCTGTTACGGTAACAAACAGTTCTGCAACCGATTCGGGTAACAGGCACAGGGGAGGATCGGTCGCCGATACTGTCCAATCTACTGTTTCGCCGTCAGGGGGAACTGAATCATCATCAGACTCAGGTCTGAACCCGCTTTTGTTTACTGCTTCTGGGCTGGTTATTGCCGGTGTCCTGATCCTCTCAGCATATTTCATCCTGCGTTACCTCAGGAGGGAGAATCCGATGCTCTACAGCAGGGTATTCCTGTATGCCGGGATGGTTCCGCTTCTGCTTGCAGTTCTCATAGTCCTTAACGATCCTGAATCTTTTGGAATCAGCGGTGCATTTGCCGATATGGCGGAGCGCTATTCGGGGATAGTGTATATGTTCGGCGGAGCTCTTGTCATGGCCGGGCTTTGGCTCAAAAACGCGGTTTCAAGAGAGATGATAATCTCGGTTTTGATATTGACCACTGCGGCAGGCTTCTTCCTGGTGCTGCCGATAGCACCGGATGGTTTCTATTCCGTGGTATCGGGACTTACAACTCTCCAGTTCGCGGGGCTCGGTTTTGTCGGGCTTGTCCTGCTGGTATGTATCTCGTTGATCTTCGGGCGGGTGTTTTGTGCGCATATGTGCCCGGCGGGGGCGGTCCAGGAACTTCTCTCGAGGTTGCCGCTGCCGAAACTGAAGATCCGTGACAGGCGTATTCCGAATGCAGTACGGTTGATTGCATTTGCCGGTCTTGTAGCCGGGGCACTGTTGTCGATAAATACATTCGAGTACATCGGCGTCTCGCACTTCTTTGCGACGATATTTTCGGCGGCGGCAGTGGTGTTTGCGGTCATACTGGTTCTTTCGCTGTTCGTATACAGGCCGTTTTGTACGTTCCTGTGCCCGTACGGTCTGGTCTTCTCTATAGCCTCCCGTTTCGGGAGGTTCGGGCTTAAGAGGACCGAAGACTGCATCGACTGCGGAAAGTGCGAGAGGGTTTGCCCGACGGTTGAAGCAGGGAGGGATGGCAGGAAAGCGGAATGCTATCTCTGCGGAAGATGTATTGAGGTCTGCCCGAAAGATTCGGCGATAGTCTTCGGGAAGAGAAGCGAGCCTTAAATTAGTGAAAGGATAAATAATGAAACTGCATTTTCTGCGAGGGTAGCCAAGTGGTCAACGGCGCTCGACTCAAGATCGAGTCCTTAGTGGTTCGCGGGTTCGACTCCCTCCCCTCGCATTGCTTTTTTAAAATATTGCTTATGTCATGGATATACTGCTATCACATCCTTGACAATTCATAGAGGCCTGCATATGCAGTACCGGCAGAGAGTAGGTTCTCCATCAAATATCCTTCCCTTTCTGCCGCAGTAGTACTGTCCGTCCTCTCCTTTTATGACCTTTAAATCCGGAAAGTCGATGCCGGGCGGGTGCAGCGGCCTTTTCGCTATAAAAACAAGGTATAGTGAAATATTGATGATATAACGCCTCAGGCTGTTTTCTCCAGGTGCATATTCGTCAAAGTAGCGTTCGAGAGCTTCCCTGAACTCTTCAACGCGGCCAGGTTCGATCGTGATATCTGGTGCAGGACATGTTTCGTCCATGATCTCCCTGTACACCGCATAGTCGTATTCGGCTACAAGAGAGGCAGCTGTGTCGGAGACATTTGATTTTGTCTCCTGGATTTCTTTTGTGCGGGCGATATATTCCGGGATGGCAGCCAGATCGTCTTTTATGATTTCAAGAAGTTCCGTCGCCTTCATCAGCTGCACCCGCTCCAACCGCAGTTCTTGCAGATCCCCTGGTTGCATCCCTCTCCGAAGTCCAGCGGTTCGCCGCACTCGGGACACGGTCTCTTGCCGCTGATCTCCTTAATCTCCCAGTCCCTGAGCGTAGTTATGGTCTGATTGTTTGCGGTCAGGTCGATGCACCTGCCGACCACATCCGCACATGAGAGCCCTTCGGACTGAGAATTTTTGATGGCCGAGATGCAGTTGACCTTCGCAAATTGCCTGACGAACTTAATATATGGGACTCCGTTCTGGAGCCCCGTACTTATCGCACGGCCGAGTGCACTGTTGTTTGCATCGCACCCCCCGCTCCCGACCGTCCTTATGAAGACCTCAATCGGCTTTCCGTCCAGCATGTTGACAGTTACATAAAGGCGGCAGCACCCCGACTGGCACATATAAGTCCTGCCCGCCAGCTCTTTAGGACGTTCGATGCCCTGGCCCAGGGCCGGTGCAGTCTTTTCCGAATTACCAAGAGAAAGAACTACGGAGTCCCTGCTCCCCGTCCTGTATATCGTGATGCCCTTGAGACCGAGGGTCCAAGCGGCAAGAAGTGCCTCCTCGCAGTCCTCCCTCTTCGCAGAGTTTGGCATATTTATTGTCTTACTTATCGAGGCATGCACATATTTCTGGAATACTGCCTGCATCTCTATATGATCCCTGTAGGAGATGTCGAGTGCGGTCCTGAAAAGTGAGCGGAAACCGGCAGGCAGCCATTCAAGGTCCTGGATCGAACCGGTCTCGTGCACATGTTCAATGACTTCGCTCTCTTTCTTTTCAAGTTCGTCCCCCGGGTATCCGTTTTCATCGAGGACACGGCGGAGAGCGTCCCTGAAGACCGGGCTTACGATGACAAATGTCTTCCCTAAAGTATTCTTCCGTGTATATGCGAAAGAGAATACAGGCTCTATTCCGCTCGAACACCCCGCCAAAAGGGAGATGGTTCCTGTCGGTGCGACAGTTGTCATGGCCGCGTTCCTCACTTTCCTGTCTCTCCACGTGCTCCTCTCCCATTCGGGAAATGTTCCCAGCATTTCTGCGAGTAATTGGGACTCTTCGACGGCGGTTTCCGTAATTTTCCGCATGATCTCCCCGCACCATCTCCTCCCCTCCGGCGAGTCGTAGGGGAGCCCGAGAATGAGAAGAGCGTCGTGTACTCCCATAACTCCGAGACCAATCTTTCTGGTCTTCTTCGTCGCCTCTTCTATCTCGGGTATGGGGTACACATTTGCATTGATGACATTGTCGAGGAACCTGACCGCCATCCTGACCGTGTCATCAAGAAGCTTCTCATCGAATTCCCCTTCCCTTATGCACGCCGCGAGATTGATGCTCCCGAGGACACAGCTTTCAAACGGGAGGAGCGGCTGCTCTCCGCACGGGTTCGTGATGTCGATATCCCCGAGCCCGGGGGTTGGATTGTGCCTGTTTATTTCATCGTAAAAGAGCACTCCCGGCTCGCCGTTATTCCAGATCCCGTCGACGATTCCATTCCAGATCTCGCCTATAGTAACTTTTGCGCCTGTGACCGGGTGAGTGAGCCAGACTTCATCGAATTTCCGATCCCTGACCAGAGTCATGAACTCGTCATTTACCATCACGGATATGTTGAAATTTGAAATGCTCCCTTCCTCTTTTTTTGAGGTAATAAAAGAGAGGATGTCGGGATGCCAGACATTGAGTATTCCCATATTTGCACCACGACGCCTTCCTCCCTGTTTAATAACGTCGGTGGCCGCATTGAATGCCTTCATAAAAGAAACCGGTCCGGAGGCGACCCCGTCCGTCGACCTGACAGGAGAACCTTCCGGCCGTATGTGCGAGAAGTTGTAGCCGGTCCCGCCCCCGGTTTTATGGATGACTGCACCCTGCTTCATGGCATCGAATATTCCGGGGATGGAGTCAGGTACCGGAAGGGTGAAACATGCGGAGAGCTGGCCGATTTCAGTTCCTGCGTTCATAAGCGTTGGAGAATTCGGAAGGAATCTTAGAGAGGTCATTGCCTCGTAGAACAGCTCGCAGTCCTCTTCGTCGGCTGCGAGGGCAGAGGCTACGCGGCGGCAGATGTCTTCAAATTTTTTTTCCCCTTTCCTGAGATATCTTGCAGAAAGGATGTTGTCCGTAATTGTCGAAGTGCTCATTGATTTGGGCTCCATAAATAGATTTTTCAGGTTTATCCGGCGTTTAAAGCCGGTTTATTCCTTCGTCCTGGATGGCCGGGCAGAAATTGCAGATTGAAAAAGGAACGTCTTTTTCACGGTCACGTATCGGGCACTGAAATACTCCGTTCTCTTCCTCGACTTTGAAGCCGCCCGGGAAGGGCATTCCGACCGGATGGCCGGGTTCTTCAAGAACAAAGATCGTGAAGGCTGAGATGATATAGTAGAAACACCTGTGGTAAGGAGTGAACCTGAACGGCAGTCTCTGCGTTGATTCGTCCCAACGCCTGCATCCTTCAGGCATCATTTCACAGAAAGCAAGAAACATTTCACGATCGGAGATCGGCTCGTTCATTGCTGAAAATACGGCTCTCCTGTGATCGAGCAGGAGCCTGTGGTACGCCCCGAGGAGCTGATCTTTTATGTAAGGCGAAACCTGTTCCCTATAAGGAGACGGCAGTCTGCAGAGTTCAGCGTAGAGGCGGCCCCCGATCACCTGCAGGTCTGTGTTCCGGAAACCAGCCAGCTCGGCAGCAAGAATTGACCCGAGTTCCCCTTTTGTCTTTGCCTGAGCTATCTTCCGGGCTATCGAACCGATTTGATCAAGTTCTTCTTCCTGCACGGCTGTCCGACCCACTCCAATATGGTATACTAATAATACTACTTTAATGCCGTAGAGCAAAATTGTATACCATGCAATCTGATTACTCTAAGATAAAAGCTCATTTCCCAATGCAGCCTGCATTTAAATACAAGTGCTGTCCTGCTCATGTTGCTATCCGCGTTCTCGGGAAAAAGTGGACTCTGCTGATACTGCGTGATATTGCAATATTAAATATCAGGAGGTTTGGTGAAATCAAAAGATCTCTTCCGGGTCTCACACCAAGGGTTCTCTCGATGAGGCTTCGTGAACTTGAGGAAAATGAATTTATTAATGCTGAAGTTATCAGAGAAGATCCACGTGTCGTCGAATGGCATCTCACGGAGAAGGGTCAGGATACCATATCAATACTTCTTGCCTTCATGGAATTTGGTGCGAAGTGGTATCCCGCCGAGGTATTTGAGGATGGTCAAAGTCATACTCTTGAAGAGCTCTATCCTGAAAAAAATTAGACATGAGCTTATTGCAAAATATTTGGATTTGGACGATATTATTTTCTGTTCTCCTGCTACAGTCTCCCGTATAGGATCAGATTTATTCAAAAATCATTCGTCCCCTGATTTTTCTCCCTCGCCCGAAGAGTGCCTTGAGGGACAGCAGGAACTCCGGCACTTCAGCGTGCATTTCTTTTCATGAAGGTTGTCCCTCTTCTCCGCCCATTTGACCAGGGGAATAATCACTTCGCAGAGTTCTTTTCCGTCGTCGGTCAGCGAATATTCGACACGGGGAGGAATTTCGGGAAACGACTCCCTCTCTACAAGTCCCGTCCTTTGCAGTTCTTTTAAGAGGTCTGTCAGCGTCTTCGGGCTGATTCCTTCAAGAATATTCATGAGGTCGTTGAACCGCAGTTTTTCGTGATGCCCGAGGATACTGATGAGCAAAATGGCCCATTTTTTGGATATTGTGGTAATGATCCCTTCGAGCGGGCAGAGGCAGATCCTGTTACTATCGTGGTGCATAGTCACTTCACTACTATAAACTTGATAGAATTAATACTTTCCAAAATATTGTAATTATATACAAATGTCAGGGAGGTGAAAGAAGCGATGTGTATGCCAGTTCAGAATTCGCACTGTCATGGCCACGGTTATGATCGGGGTCATAATTTCGGTCACGGACACTGCTCCTGCGATTGTATGCAGATGCTCTCCGTTGAAGACGAGATCAAGTCACTGGAGAATGCAAAGCAGCGGACGCAGGCCAGACTCGATATGATCGAGAAGAAGATCGGGGAACTCAGGAAGATATGCTGAGCGGTCCGGTTATGAATAAATGAAATAATTTTTTTTAGATGCCCTTAAGCAATTTTAAAAAAAGGAATTTTTACATCAGTACTGCGGCAAGAGCAAGCACAGGCAGCATCGTCACGAGGGCAAGGTGCGGGGCGTAGCCCGGCGATGTCTGGATCGAATATTTCAGCGTCGGCCAGATCTGCGTGTATGCCGTGATCGTCGCCAGCACCTGGAGGGCGGCGGCTGCAAGGACTATTGCCGGGAGGCCGGTCGCAATCGCTGCAATGGTCGCAATGAAGGCGAGCATCAGAAACCCGAAGTGCACTGCAAGACGCATCCCGATCATCCGGAATGTGATGAATCCCGTAGTTATGCTGCTCAGCAGGATCGCCAGGGTAATTACAAGATATGTATATTCCATTCTTTTCACCTCAGAAGTTTACCACCGCGTTGGCAGGATTGCTGATCAGGTCTATATAAGTCGCAGCTCCGGCGATTTTCATTCCCCTGACGAGATTGCCTTCATTTATGCCGCGGAACTGTGCCGAAAGTTCGCAGACGTATACTTTCGCACCTGCTTCGATTACTTCGTTCATGAGATTGTCAAGTCGATCGAAGGAAGGATGTTTCACGCCTGCCGCCGCCCCTTGTCTTGCCATGCTGGCTCCGTCCATGAGCAAGAATATTGTGACTGTCTTTCCCATCGAAAGTGCCACCTTAGAGAAAAGGAAGGTCGCATAGGCTCTTTCGGCGTTGCTGATCCCGTTGCTCTGGATGATCACCACGGAATTAAGGTTCGCTGCCAGGGCTGACGCTTCTCCTGCGGCAGGACGTTCTGCCTTCTCCGCGATAAGGTAGCGGCGATCGCCTTCGCTCCCCTCTTCGATCACGCGGGAACCGCCCGATGTTACTGCACGGGCGATATCTTCGAGAGTGGACCCGTTCGCACACTTCACCTTCAGTCTCTCCCCGATCCCGAGCGATTCGAGGATGTTTCCGACTGTGATGGCAGGGCCGGGACAGGTATCGCCTGTAACGTCGACCTCCTGCATCTTCGTGCCGCGGGGAATCATCCGCACCTCGACATCGCTGCCGTTCTTTCCGGTCTCAATGTTATAGCCGAACTTTGCCGCAACCGCATCCATGCCCTCCTCCGCACCGGGGCTGAGGAGAAACCGGATCTCTTCGTTAGGCCCTGCGGAATGTCTGATGATATTTGCAGCAAGGATCGAGGCGTTGGGGGATTTAATCCCGCGTGCCGGGATTGTTTTCACCATGTTTCAACCCCACTTCTCTGCAAACAATTTGAGTGCCTCGACTATCTCCGGCAGATCTTTCGGTGGGATGCCAAGAATGACCTCGTCTTCTGCGATCCCCGAGTTCTTCCTCGAACCGTTGCACCCGAGTGTCATGTTCGGAACTCCACGCTGCTTCACTGCTACGACTGCGTCCGCACAGATCGACTGGATGCCTGAGTAATCGCTCGATATCCTTCCGCCGGTCGCGTATAGATATGCCTGACTGAGCCTGAGTGCCTGTCTCGGTGTTGCAACTATGACTACAACATCCGGCTCGAACTCCGCCGATTCGAGCGGCGAGTAGACCGACGCATAGGACTCTGTAGTGCATTTCGGTATAGCGGAAACGGTGTCGAGCGCTCCTTCGGCTGTCTTGAAGTTGCCGAGCGTATGATACATTTTGCCTGTCGCGACCGCCTCGGGAAGGGGTTCGATTCCCATTACGCCTGCCCCGCCCTTGCAGAGATGCTCGTCCCGTGTGGCATATCCTTTCATGCCTTTGAGCCTTGCGTCCTGCACGAACTGGCAGTGCCTGCTCTTCTCCGGGACCTTCTGGTATCCGGCGGGCACGTCCGCCTCTGTTTCTGCGATCTTTACGGCGACAGGGCTTCCCTTCAGCCCCAGCAGTTCTATCAGTTCTTTTCCGGTTGTTTCGTATGACATGTTTTTTCCTCCGGTCGACACCAGGATTGATGCACCTATTTTGTCGACTTAGTATAACTATATTGTATAGTATAAAATATATTAAAGTTGCGATTGTGGTCCTGTTTTGCCGGACATTATATACACGCGGTGGCGTTTCACTCCGGGATATGTTTATCATCTTCCGGGAAATTATACTATATAGTATAAATGACTTCGACAGAGATTGAGAATCTTGCCGGGACCGAACACCTGATTGTCGCATACCTGCGATCGCATCCGCCTGAAGAGTGCATGCTCGACAAGATATCCATGGGAATCGGGAAGAGCCGGGCGACCGCTCTCAAGTACCTCTGGACGCTTCATGCGAAGGGAGTCATCGACTACCGCGAGATCGGGCGGAACAAGCTGTGGATGATGAAACAGCCGCAGGAAGCGGGTGCTGAGACAATCATCCGCGAGGAGCCGGAGAGCGTGCCCCGGGGCGCCCGGACGACTGCGCAGGCCGCATTCGAACTCCACGATCTTCTTCTCAGGGAAGCGGAGCTCCGCGACTCGCTGGACCTCCCGGAGACCGTAGTCCTTACGGTCGGGGAGGATCTTTTCATAATCGCAAGAAACAGGCTCTTCGAATCGCTCTTCCCCGCGGCGGAAAAATTTTCCGGCCTCGTTCACCAGTCCCAGGCTGCAAAACTCGAAAATCTCTGCCGGTCGGCGAATGCAGGTAGAACCGCCTCGATCGAACTCGACCTGATCGAGAGAGCAGGGATATATCGTCCCTACCGTTTCACCCTTGTCTCCTCCGGTCCCGGAGATCCGGCAGGCGCACGGGTCCTTATCGGCGAGGACCTCTCAGGCGGGAGAAGGACACGGCGGCATCTCGAATCTCTTCTCTATATCATAAGAACGGCTGCAACTGCACAGAATGAAGAAGACCTCCTCCGTGAAACTCTCCGGGGGGTGAGGGAGAGCCTAGTTCCCTTCGTCCACGGAAGTGTCATCATGGCCGACATGCACGTAGCCTGCACTACTGCGCCGCTCTCCGGCGAACTGCTGCAGGACTTATCTCCCATTCTCGAACGCTGTATGACTTCGCTTGAGACAGTATCCGAAGAAAGGGACGGTGAGACATTCCGCTATGCAGTCGCAGTGCCGATCATCGACGAGGAGCGGGCCGCCGGTGTGATGCTGCTCCTGACGGAGTCTTCAATCAGTGCAACCGAGCTGGAGAACATAGAGATCGTCGCGGACGAGATCGCAAGCGCCCTCCGGATGCAGCGGCTCGACCGGGAAAGGGCGGAGTTCGTAAATACTCTCCTTGCGATGAACTCCATCTCCACCATCCTGAATACTGCAACCGACGAGGAAGCGATCCTTGAGAAATCGATCGAGGCGGTCATTAATACCCTGGGCTTTGATATGGGCTGTATCTACCTTAAGGACGATGCCGAGGGAATGGTGCCGCGGGTCCAGCGGAACATGCCCGAACATCTCCGGAAGATGTGTATAGCCGGAATATACGACGGCCTGTTCGATCGTGTGTTCCGTGACCGAACCCTTGTCTATATAGTCTCCGGGATGCCGGAGTACGAGGACCTGGTCCCCAGTGCCATCCGGGAGAACGGAGTCAGGACGCTTTTGATCCTGCCGATAAAAGTCGGCGACCAGATCGTCGGGCTGGTTAATATGGGCAGTAGGGCGGAGAAGCACTATACTCAGACAAGTCTTGATAACCTCTTCTCCATCGGGCTCCAGCTCGGCATCGCCCTCGAAAGATCGAGGCTTGCCAGCGCTCTTGGTGAAGCCGGCAGAGAGAGTAAAAAAGGAGAGTAGACCGGGGGAGACAAAACATTCCCCCTGCAATTCTAAAAATTAATGATATTCCGGAACCGCGTCAAACCATCGATCGAAAGATTCCATCAGCTCTTCATCCTGGTAATAGAAGACGGCCTGGTGATTGTTGAATACCACGTACGCCTCTTCCCCTGAGTCATAACTGCATTCCAGGTAGCAGAAATATTCGTATTCGTCATAGGCCGGGACACAGTTCCCTCCGAAGATCTCTTCCAGTTCCGGATTTCCGGCCATGAACAATGTGACGTTATAGCATTCCTCCGGTGAGTAGCATTTGTACTCCGTTTCCCCCGTAATCTCACCGCTCCCATTCACAAATTCGAAGTATAATTTGTAATATTCCTTGTACACTGATATTTCACCGGCACCTGTCGGATTTTCATCGATAAAAGATATGATCGGGCCGAGGAAATCGTCCAGGCTTATGATCCCGCTCTCATAATTCCGGAGTTCGTATGTAGTATTGTAAGAATCTATATACTCCTGGAAGTCGCTGAAATCCGTGGTATTGCTCGTTTTTTTGATATCGTTCCATTTGGTAACCGCCGGGGCGGATAAATCGAGAATGTTCGTCACCTGCTCATCCGGTGGCGACGATTCATTTCCCGAATCCCCGTCCCCGATGATAATGATTCCCGCAAGAAGACACAGGATACACAGGAGGCTGAAGGTTATGGCGGCTATGATGTGCGTATTTTTCATTAACAGTATCTTTCGGGAAGATCATAGAAGGAATTTTTTATTTGGCTCTTCGTTAATCTGTGCGGGTATCCCCTGAGCGGTGAGACGCGTTAAATTCATGGCTTGTACGGAATGGAATATGCCAAAAAACGTTTATGAAACAAAGGTTTCATGGACTGTTTCATGTAAATCACAACGTGATTTTCATGTAAAACCAAATTAAACAGCTCAGGGGACCCTTGTCGGTCTCCTGAGCGTGCCGTGGGAGAACTATCTCAGGGCAAGGCACCTGGGTAGGGGCCGTCCGGCGGCCTGGCCGCCGGTGCCGGGGTTGCCTGAGTAGGATCTGTAAGCAATACAGCAGTGTCATGTATGTAATATCCGAAAGAGTATAATTCGGTTCGGGATGTTGAAGGAAGAGTTAACAGGCTCATTGTTATATTAACTGTGATGAAAGACGGCTGCGAAAACCCCGCGAGGTATATCGGTTGCTGCGGTGCGTACTGCAAAACCTGTAAGATGCCGGCCGAAGGTGCATGCAGGGGCTGCAAACTCGGATACGACTCCGGGGAGCGGGATATCCAGAAGGCAAGGTGCAGGATCAAGGTCTGCTGCTTCGGTGAGAAAGGGCTTGAAACATGCGCCGACTGCCCTGATTACGATACCTGCGAGATAATATCCGGTTTTCACAACAAGAAAGGCCACAAATACAAAAAATATCATGAATCGCTTGAGTTCATTCGCAAGAACGGGAATGACGAGTTCATCAAGGCGGCCGGCAAATGGAAGGGTGCGTACGGAAGGCTGCCGCCGGCGACTCCTCCCGGAGATTAGTCGATCAGGTTCTTCCTGCCGGTCATTTCTGTTATATCTATCCTGATAACGGCAATACCCCCGGCATTCAGGCTCTTTGGATCAAACTCCTCTCTGTGGTAGCGTCCGGCAATAACAGCGAGTCCCTCCCTGATCTCATCTTCATCATCCAGAATCTTCGCCGTCCCGAAACCCACGACGCTCCTGTATTTCATATCGTATGAACACGGGCGTTTGGAAGGGATCAGCTCGTAATCCGTCTCCGTCTCAAAACAAACGTTCGCGTTTTCCTCCAGGACCTCGATCTTTTTACCCTTCTTCGAACTGTGAAGATATATCGCCCCCTCCCTGTACCCGAATGCCATGGGCACCACATAGGGAACATCGCCCCTGCACATCCCGAGCCTCAGGAAGGGTGAGTCCAGCAATATCTCTTCAATCTCCTTTTTGTCAGCGATCTCTTCTCCCATAATTAACTCTCCTTTAGTATCCTATGAACGCCGGTGCGGGGAAATGCCGAACAGATCCGGAGAACAGACATCACTCATCATCCAGTGCATATTTAACAGCCGCTTCTGCATGTATCGTCATCGTGTCGAAGAGCGGGATCTCGACATCCTCCTGACTTACGAGAAACGGGATCTCCGTGCACCCGAGGATTATTCCTTCGGCTCCCTTTTCTTTGAGGCGGCGAATGATTTCGATGAACTTCCGCCTCGAGTCATCGCTGATTATCTCTGCGCAGAGTTCGTCGAATATTATTGTATTTATCATTTCACACTCCGCTTCATCCGGGATAATCACTTTTATCCCGAACCTCTCTTCGAGCCTTTTTCTATAGAAGTCCTCCTCCATCGTGTACTCGGTGCCGAGAAGCCCGACGGTCTTAAAGCCCCGCGTTCTGATCTTTTCGCCGGTCGCATCGGCGATGTGCAGCACCGGGATTTTTACTTTAGCTTCTATATCATCCGCACTCGAATGCATCGTATTCGAGCATATGATAATGAAGTCAGCCCCTCCCCGTTCAAGCCTCTCAGCCGCATCGATCATCGTGTTCCTGAGCGGCTTCCAGTCGCCTTCTGATGCCTCCCTCTCCTCCTCCGAGAACTCCCCGAACTCTATCGAGTACATCAGGATCTTTGCCGAGTGAAGGCCGCCGAGTCTATCTTCGACCATCTCGTTCATCAGTTTATAGTATTCGGCCGATGATACCCAGCTCATTCCGCCGATAACACCAATTATCTTCATTTATCGCTTCCCGCTCCTGCTTTATGGAAGAATCGGGTTCTGTATTCAAATATCTTTTCGGGATTTGGATTGGTATATGGATCGCTCATATGCAAAACAACCTTTTTTTTGCCGATGATGTTGTATAGACTTACAATCGAAATCAAAATGGAGCGATCCCTTAACCAGATTACGGTTCGTTCAGGTATGAATAAAATAGAATTTTCCCGGTGAAAAAATGGATATTGATATAAGGACGCTCTCTCTCGTGGTCGTGATCGCAAATATATTCCAGGCGTTTGCAATCACCTTTCTCTATGCAATCAATAAAAAATACCGCGGGATCAACTGGTGGGTCCTGGGAAGCGCCTCTATTGCATTAGGGTTCGTCTTCCTGCTCATGCGGGATTCCGTCGATATTCCACTGGTTACGATAATCCTGGGAAACGCACTGATTGTAGCCGGTTCGATATTTACATACACCGGGATCATGCATTTTCTCGAAAAGAAGGAGGACCTCAGGATCGTTCTCCCCGTCTTTGCGATATTTACCTGCCTGTATCTTTATTTTACCTATGTAAGCGACGAGATCACCGTGCGGACTGCAATCCTGTCTATAACACTGGCCTTTTACATGTTCCTTACATCAGCGGCACTTTTGGGAAAAGTTCCGTGTGCTATAAAAGACTCCGCCCGTTTCGTCGCGGGAGTTGAAATCTCTCTCGCATGTTTCCTGGTATTCCGTGGCTGGTATGTCCTCTTCATAACACCCATCGAAACCATCTTCACTCCGGCGATTATCCAGTATGTGTCATTCCTGTTCTTCTTCGGCGGAAATTTCCTCTTAACAGTCGGGCTCATCATTATGGTCAACCAGCGCCTTAATGCGGACGTGGTCGAGGCAAAGGAGGAGTTCGAACTCTTCTTCCGCACAAGCCCCGACGGGATTGCCATCTCGCGTCTTGACAACAGTATCATCCTGGACATAAACGACGGGTTTACAAACCTTACAGGGTTTGACAGGTCCGAAACCATCGGTATCTCCAGCCTTAAGATCAATGTCTGGAAAAACCCTGCCGACCGGCAGAAAGTCTACGATGAAATTTTTGAAAAAGGATTCTGCGAGAATTATGAAACCATCCTGAGGCGAAAGGACGGCAGCGAGATCACATGTATTGTCTCCGCCAAGTCCATAACCCTGCAGGGTGTTCCCTGTATTATCAGCGTGACAAGGGATATCACCGATCGCAAGCGGGCGGAGCAGGCGCTTCAGCAGGCCAACAGGAAGTTAAACCTGCTCTCCAGCATCACACGGCACGATATCCTGAATACAGTCACCGTCCTTGCCGGGTATCTCGGCCTCGCCCGCGAAGAGCCCGCCGGTCCGAAGCTGAAAGATTATCTCGATCACCTGGATGTAAGTGCGAAGACGATACAGCGCCAGATCGAGTTCACCCGCGAGTACCAGGAGATCGGCGTCAATGCAGCCACCTGGCAGAATGTCGAAGAGACCGTCCGCGAGGCCGCTTCCGAATTTAAGATGAAGGATGTCACCCTGGATATCGAATGCGGAAATACGGAGATATTCGCAGACCCACTCCTCCGTAAGGTATTCTATAACTTCTTTGACAATTCGTTCAGGTATGCACCCCCGTTTACGACGATCTCGGTCTCCTGCACCGAAAAGGAAGACGGGTTGTCGGTCGTGTTCGCCGACGACGGTGCAGGTATCCCGGAAGAGGTAAGGAGTCACCTCTTCGAGAGAGGTTTCGGGAAGCACACCGGTCTCGGTCTTTTCCTCTCGAGGGAGATCCTGGCGATCACCGGGATTACGATCACTGAAAACGGCGAAGCAGGGAAGGGTGCAAGGTTCGAGATGACCGTTCCCAAAGGCGCATACCGTTTCTCCGGTACAGGGCCGGAACAATTATAATCCCCGGCCGCAATCACTGGCTCATGGACGGGTACATGCATTATTACATGTTCGACGGCTACGGGTATCCGTACGGCGGCTGGATCTGGATGGCTGTCTTCTGGATCGTCCAGCTGATCGTTGCGTTCTTCATATTCCGGGACGCTAAGGAACACGGGACGAATCCTGTCCTGTGGTTTATTCTTGTCATCATCCCGGCTATCGGGTGGTTGTTCCTGGTGCTCTACGTCATCTTTCGCGTGCTGGATTCCGGGAGCGGAAGCCCCGGAGAAGGAAGCAGTGAAAAATCGGCATCCGCTCGTGAGATCCTCGACCAGCGTTACGCCGCCGGCGAGATTACGACCGACGAATACAACGCGATGAAAGAAGAGTTATCCCGCTGAAAGATCTAAAAATGGATATGGACGGGAATACTCACGAAGATCATGCAGGACATGCCGGCCATAGCCCGGACGGCGGCGGCATGCCCGGATCAGCCGAAGCTATGGGCGGAGGCCACGGAAAAGGGATGCCGGGAGGCCACCACCGCCATATGATGGAGGACTTCAGGAAACGCTTCATCGTCTCGATGATTCTCACCGTCCCGATACTCGTCCTTTCCCCTTCCATCCAGTCCTTCTTCGGGTTTTCTTTTGTATTCACCGGTTCGGATCTGATCCTCCTGGCTCTTTCCACCGTAGTATATCTCTACGGCGGCTATCCGTTCCTCGCCGGAATCGTGAACGAACTGCGTTCCCGGCTGCCGGGGATGATGACCCTGATCGCGGTCGCGATCACGGTTGCATATGTCTTCAGTGCTGCCGATGTCCTGGGTCTGATCTCCGGCAAACCGTTCTTCTGGGAGCTTGCCACGCTGATCGATATCATGCTGCTCGGCCACTGGGTCGAGATGCGTTCGGTTCTCGGCGCCTCCCGTGCACTGGAGGAGCTGGTGAAGATCATGCCCTCCGTCGCTCATCTCTTAAAGGAGGGCGGGGAGACAGAGGATGTAAACGTCGAAGCCCTGAAGCCCGGCGACCGGGTACTGGTAAAGCCGGGTGAAAAGGTTCCTGTGGACGGCATTGTGACGGACGGAAGATCCAGCGTGGATGAATCGATGCTGACCGGGGAGTCGAAGCCTGTCTCGAAGAAGGCAGGCGACCCTGTAACCGGCGGTTCGGTGAACGGCGAGGGCTCGCTCACGGTCGAGGTGAAGAAGACAGGGAAGGATACATATCTCAGCCAGGTCATCGAACTGGTGAAATCGGCACAGGAGAGCAGGTCGAAGACGCAGGACCTGGCGAACAGGGCCGCTCTCGTCCTGACGGTAATCGCACTCTCTGTCGGCGCCGTCACGTTTATCGCCTGGTACATCTTCGGGCCGGGAATCGATTACGCGGTCGAACGGATGGCAACCGTCATGGTAATTACCTGTCCTCACGCCCTCGGCCTTGCCGTTCCGCTCGTCGTTGCTGTCTCGACCAGTCTTGCGGCAAACTCCGGTCTTCTTATCAGGGACCGGGAGGCGTTCGAGCGGGCGAGAGATCTCGAGGCGGTCGTATTCGACAAGACCGGAACACTGACCAGCGGGAAGTTCGGGATTACCGACATCATCCTGCCGGAGAAGATGCCGGAGGATGAATTCCTGGGACTTGCCGCATCTCTTGAAAGCAGCTCGGAGCATCCGATTGCACGCGGGATAGTGCATAGTGCAACCGAAAGGGGACTTGTTCTCTCCCGGCCTGAAGATTTCCGTGAGATACCCGGTAAAGGCGTCGAAGGGAATATCGGCGGGCGGCTCGTCAGGGTCGTTGGCCCGGAGTACATGAAGGAAAAGGGGATCGAATTCCAGGACCCGGAGGTCGGGAGGGCCGAATCGCAGGAAAAGACGGTGGTCTATGTCCTCGAAGAAGGGAAGGTTCTCGGCGCCCTCGCCCTCGCCGATATAATCAGGGAGGAGTCACGCGAGGCGATCTCCCGCCTGAAGGCACTGGATGTCAGGTGCATGATGCTCACGGGCGACAACCGCTTCGTTGCAAAATGGGTGGCTGACGAACTCGGCCTGGACGAGTTTTTCGCCGGTGTCCTCCCTCACCAGAAGGCCGAAAAGATCGAAGAGATCCGGAAACAGTACCGGACTGCCATGGTCGGCGACGGGATCAACGATGCTCCAGCCCTTGTTTCTGCCGACGTCGGGATCGCGATCGGGGCGGGAACGGATGTCGCAGTCGAGAGTGCCGATATAGTTCTTGTCAGGAGCGATCCTCGCGATGTGGCCGACATCATCCGGCTGTCGAAGAGGACGTACTCGAAGATGGTCCAGAACCTGATCTGGGCCACGGGCTACAACAGTTTTGCCATCCCTCTTGCGGCCGGAGTGGGGATCGCCTACGGGATTGTTCTTTCTCCTGCGGCCGGTGCGGTCCTGATGAGCCTGAGCACGGTGATCGTGGCGATCAACGCCCGGACCCTGAGGATGAACTGAAATTAAATAATTCGCTATTTTTTCCGGTTTCCTGCAATCACGTCTCAGCGAGTGCATAATCAACCGCAGCCTGTGCATGTATCGTCATCGTGTCGAAGACGGGGATGTCCACATCCTCCTGCTTTACAAGCAGCGGGATTTCGGTGCACCCGAGGATAACGCCCTCCGCACCCTGTTCTTCGAGGTGTTTTATTATCCGGACGTATTTCTCCCTTGAGACATCGCTTATGTTCCCGGCACAGAGTTCGTCGAATATCACGTCGTTTACTATCTCGCGTTCGGTCTCGTTCGGGATTATGACCTCAATCCCGTATTTTTCCATGAGCCTGTCCTTGTAGAAACCCTCTTCCATCGTGTATTTCGTGCCGAGAAGTCCTACTTTGGAAAGTCCCTGTTCCTTTATCTTCTCTCCTGTCGCGTCGGCGATGTGCAGCACGGGGATGTCGACATTCGCCTCTATGTCGTCGACGGTCGAATGCATGGTATTCGAACAGATTATGATGAAGTCAGCTCCCCCTCTCTCAAGCCGTTTTGCAGCATCGACCATCGTTTCCGTAAGCGGTTCCCAGTCGCCTTCGGATGCAAGCCTCTCCTGTTCGGAAAATTCCCCGAACTCGATCGAGTACATGAGGATATCTGCTGAATGAAGCCCCCCGAGTTCTTCTGCAACCATCTCGTTCATCAGCGTATAATATTCGGCCGACGAGACCCAGCTGATCCCCCCGATGACCCCGATCGTCTTCATCCCGGTATCGTTCGTATCGATTGCCTTTGCCTCGGGAATCCCGGAGGTGCACCCGCATACGATCAGGGCCGCCGCGATTATTATTGCCGGAAGAAAAAGCCCGGTCCTTTTATCCATATGTCTGAATGAAAGACGGGAGATTATATAATTTTTAGGATTTACCGGTCGATTCCCGGTCTGATCCTGCGAACATTATTTTCTGGCAATAATATTCCATTTCGTATACGGAAACGGGTTGAAATCATGGAAGTTTTCTTCGGCTTCCATGTAGGTGGAGACATGCTCCACGAGTCCGACGATCTCCCACCGGCCGAATAGCTCTTTGATCCCGGCATAATCGAAGTAATGGTGGGGCACGCCTGCTTCGTAGCCTTCTTCGGATACGAACGTGTCCTCTTCGATCTTTTTTCCCCTGCCATACCCTCCTCCTTTTGTCGAAATCAGGGACGCCATGAACATACCGCCGTCGCAAAGGCTGTCGTAGATGTTGGCTACGGCTTTTTCGATATTTTCAGTTGTGTTGTGATGCAGGGCGTTCCATGAAAAAGCTCCGTGAAAAACCTGGCCAGGGAACGGATTCTCAGTCATGTCCGCGACTTTGAGGTTCGCGGTCAGGCCTTTTTCTTCAATCAGCTGCCGGGTATTGGCAATCCCGTTTTCGGATATGTCGCTTCCGAAGGCATTGTGCCCCATTTGGGATACCAGTAAGGTATGCCTGCCTGCTCCGCAGCAGAAGTCCCAGATCGAAAGAGTTTCGCCGGGAAAAACTCCTTCAAGCATTTTTATAAATTTGTAGACTTCCGGCTGGGGCAGGATTTCTATATATTTGTCGTCTAAAAAGAGTTCGTTCCATGTTGCCATTATATAGAGTCGATTTCGACTGCTTAAATTTGCTTTTTAAATTCATATGCGGGAGCCGGCTGACGAATAATTTAATAGCTCCGTGTTGATAATTTAAACAGGGTGCCTGCAATGGAAAAAAATTATAATTTCAGAATTATGCTCAGAAAAGAACCGGAGGGAGGATATACTGCTTTTGTGCCTTCTCTTCCCGGTTGCGTAACATACGGTGAGACGATAGACGAGGCCGTGGATATGGTCCGTGAAGCTGTCGAGCTGTACATCGAGAGCCTGATCGAGCATAACGAACCTGTTCCTTCCGATGACGAGGTTCTGGAATACAATCTCCAGATCAAAGCACAGGCATGAAACTTCCGAATTTAACCCCGGAAAAGGTAATAAAAATTCTTGAAAGCAGGGGTTTTGTCCTTGACAGGGTTAAAGGAAGCCATCACATATACATAAATCCTGAAACAAGGCAGAGAGTAGTCGTCCCTGTTCACAGGAAAGATCTTCCGAAAGGCACCATGATGGAGATCCTTAAACAGGCGGGAGTAAAAAAGGATGATCTGGCGGAATAATTTTTAAAGCTCTTCTTTCGCATTAATAAAAAGATTGATAATTTGAAATGGATCTTTTTCAGGATAAATATCCGGATATAAAAATCTGCAACAGTCATACCAGTCCCGGCTTTCTTGAAAAAAAAACCTACAAAAAAAAACGGGAGTTCATGTTACGTTTGTCGTACCGATAAGCGGGATTACCAAGGCTCCAATAAGAAAAATGAAGAGACCGACTGATATTATGATCGCGGCTACAAAAGCTCCTGCCGCTCCTTCCGTACTCATCTTATGAAGTTCGCGGATTCCAAGAACATTGAGAACAGCCGACCAGATTATAAAAATGAAACCGATAACCGGAATCCAGTCAAAAAGGAGCATCGGGGTGCTGGCATAGACAAAAGCTTTTATCGTCTGCATGCCCCCTCCCTTTCCGCCAAGAATATATGCCCAGAAATGAAGCAGCATAACAAAAATGACTGTCTGGACAAGGGAGCTGATAACGGCGAAGGCGAATATAAAGAAAATATTTTCCGAACCCGGTATCAGTGCGATCGTTTCGGCGTCTATCCCAATATATTTGACAATTGTAAAGAGAACCGAGTTGATTATAAAAAGAACGGCAAAATAAGTTAATACTTCCTTTGGCCCGTCATTTTCCGATTGCTGAAAAGATTCGACAGGGTCCAAAAGGACTTCCGTTATTCTAATAATTATTCTGTCGATCATAATTATTGAATATTCTTTCAAATTTAACTTAAATCATTTTATTTTGTTCTGATTTGGGAAAAAATTATGGAGTATATGCCACGGCAGGAATTGCGTTCAGGTGCGAGATCAGGTACAGCGAAACGAAGAGAAGGAAGATAAGCGGTATCACGATCGCGATTACGAGAGCCACCGCCGCCCTTGCGGTACTGATCTCGTGCAGCTCGCGGACTCCCAAAACGCCGAGAACAATGGACCAGATCAAAAATATAATGCCGATATCCGGAATCCACCCGAGGAGAAACCCGGGGGTGACGCCATAGACAAAAGCCTTTGCAGTCTGGATGAGCCCCTTCCGTCCGCCGAGAATATACACCCAGAGGTGAAGCCACAAGACAAAAAGGGCCGACATGACAAGGGAGCTTAAAACCGCGAAGACGAATATAAAGAAAACGCCTCCCGGTCCCCACGGAGAAAGTCCCCCCATGTACGAGCCAGCCTGCAGGTATATGACAATTGTATGCAATAACGAATTGACCAGGAGAATGGCGGCGAAATAGGTGATTATCATTCCCTGCGGATCATCCCGCGACTCCTGGAAAGTTTTTACAGGATTTAAAAAAATTCCTTTTATTTTTGCAACGATGCTCTCTACATCTGTCATAATTTGTGAATATTCTCATAAGTTCAATTTAAATCATTTTATTTTGTTATGATTTGAAAAAAAATCTCTAATAATCGTTCAAAATTAATATTTGAAAAGAAAAAACATTTTTTTGAATTTTCCGGCAACAAAAAAAAGATTCGGGAGTTTATGCAATATTTGCTACGGTCATATACGAGACGAATAAAATCATCGCAAGGATGACGAGGAGGACGAGCGGTACCACAATCGCGATTGCAAGAGCGACTCCAGCTCTCGCAACACTAATCTCATGCAGGTCCCGGATTCCCAGGATACTGAGAATAAACGACCAGATAAGGAAGATAAAGCCGATATACGGTAACCATCCCAAAAGAAAATACGGGGTGCCGGCATATACAAAAGTCTTTGCAGTCTGAAAGATCCCCTTTCGTCCGCCGAGAATATACACCCAGACGTGAAGCCATGCTACAAACAGAACAGCCAGGATAAAGGAGCTGAAAATGGCGAATCCGAATATAAAGAATATGTTCCCCGAACCCGGTATTGTGTCGGAGACGGGATTCAATCCCACTATTGACATAATCGTATAGAATATCGAATTGATTATGACAAGAACGACATAGTAGGCTAATACCGCTTTTGGCTCCTCATCTTTTGACTGTTGGAGTGTTTCGACGGGGTCCAAAAGCATTCCTTTTATTTTTGTAACAATGCTGTCGATCATAATGCCTGAATATTTCATTAAATTTAATTTATATCATTCCATCCTGGTTAATCTGAGAATGTCTTTAAAATGACTCCCGGATTTTTAATCTATACCTGCTCGCCCGTGGGGGTTTTACGCGGAAAAATGATATCTGTCGAATGGGTTCAGGATACATATCATTTTGTCTCCGGGAAGTGGATTTCTAAAAAAATACAATCCTTTCCATGCTTTGATTCCTTTTATAGAAAGAATTCTGTAAAATATACAAATATTGTAGAAATAACAAACCCCAGCACAAACGCACTGCTCTCAATCCATTTCCCGGATATTTTCGATCTCAGGCAGTATATAATAGTGGCCGATACTAAAGACGTTGCAATGACCGGAATTATCCATAAAGGAAAAATGTTCAGGACACAGGGGAGAGTTGTAAGAAAAGGCCAGGGAAGTAAAACAAGAAATGTTGCAAATATCATAACTTCCAGAATTCTCAGATCGGATATCTTATAACCTTCCTTCTGTAGTTCATTTAACAAAATAAGTATCAATGCTGAAAGAGATGCAGCTGCAACAGAAACACCAAACCAAATGATCCCTGGAATTAAGAGCAGCAGAAGCACCAAAAGACGCTTATCAAATTTAAAATTTTCATAGTATCTTTGAATAAATATCAGCAGAGCTACCGCTGAGACTGAAAGAATTAAAGTGCCGGAAAAATTTCCAAAAATCCAAAGATATGGATAATAATAATCACACATGTATTGTGTTGTGAGGAAGTACATAGGATAAGTCAGAGCTACCAAAAAAACCACAGGAAGCAGATATTTTTTATTCAGGTATTCCCTGAATGCAACAGCAGGTGATACCATTACAAAAGCCGTTCCCATAACAAGGAGTGCGGAGCCTGCAAATCCTCCGGCAGCAAATGCGGATAATGCGATAAGGAAAAATCCCAGGGTTATGCCTGTAATCAGCTGAAATTTTTCATTTTTAATCCTTGTCAAAATCAGGTATACTAAAACTGAAAACGCTGCAAAGATAATGCTGGTAAGAATAAGAGAATTCACGAGATAATCCAGAATTCCCCCAAAAACTCCTGTTATAATATCCATAATACCTCCAAAAAAAATGGATTTAGGGCTGTGTATAAACAGCTATTGCATTATTTCCAAACGCAATATTACTTGCTGTAGTTATATTTTGAGTTAAGTCTACACGATTCCAGGCAGAATATTTACTAATGTCTGTAGACATTTGGGTTAAATGTGCTTCTGCAACTTTTTCACCGTATTCATAAGTTACCAAATTTTCACTTCCACTATTATCATATGCACTGGCGGCCGGTACAAAAACAGCCCCGGCAAGTGCCAAAACTATCAGCAGGCTCAAAGCCTGCATACCTTTCTTAACTTTCATTTTTCGTCTCCATTTTTTCATGCCCCCGGAGACAGGACTATCAAAGGTTTCAATTAGTTTTTGAGCCTGGCTACATTATGCCCCGGGCACGCAGGGGTTAAGCCGTTCTTGTTCGGTCCGGGCAAAATCCCCTGCAACATCTTTTAGGTGCTACATGGATGACTTTTTGTTTTGGGAAATAAATTGATTATGTCCAAATCGTCGAACTGTTCATTTCCAGTCGGAAATCTTTGATCCCAAATCAGAATTCTGTAAAATTATCATTCATTCTTACTTCAGCATTAACTGACGAAACTAACTTGGGGAATTCCATTATGATATTGTCTTAATTTACTGGCCAAGAGACTAATTCTAACGTTTCAAAAATTTATTTTGAGAATTTAATTAAGCATAATGGTGATCTGTGTTTTATTTATGGAAACCATATATCACTACTATTGAATGCAAAAACAGCGGTACCATTCCCATCGATAAGGCTGGTATAGTTTTCCAGTCGTTCCTTTCCATAAAGATCTCCGGGTATAACAACCTCAAATCTCTCAACAATTTCCTGCGTTTCATTGACATAGAAATAAACATCAATGCCCCGGTAAACAACCCAAAGCGTTGGTCCGCAACTCAGGTTCCATCCTTTTGGTCTGGATGGCATAAAATCAATTACTCCTTTGATACCGCTCCCATGACTGAGCATTTCTGCCACATTTTTATCGCACAGGGCAATCCGTGCTACAAAAGATGCATTTGTACGAATCGATTCAGAGCCAAGGTAGGGGACAGTCGAAACATTAACCCCGGAGATCCATTCGTCGGAAAGATTACATTTGGTTGTGTTGTTTATGACAGGCTGGTCTGGCCCTTTACTTTCCTGATCAATACAACATGCGGCATGTCCTATTAAAAGCAACATCAGAAGTAAAATAAAAAAAGAGATTTTCATTATTTTCACTTTCAATTGGCTGTTTTTAATTCTACATCAGTTCCGGATATGATGTTTACATCCAGCCCGCTCAGTAGTTGTTGCGCCATTGATCCATAATATTCACTGAATGACATTGTTACTGTACTGCCTCCATTTTTAAATACCATGTTATAGAACTCAGTATCCCCAGGCACATCTGTATTGTCATCAAAATAATAACCTTCCAGGGTAACATAGGCTTCCAGGTTGGTATGGCCTGAAACTACGTTAGTCCAAACCGTTGAAGATGTTCCTGTTGTTAGATCAGATAGCTGTACATACCATTGATCGTAAGTATCACTCCAATACAATCGACCTTTCAACAGATCACCTTCTGAAACTTGTATCCTGCTGCCAATATCATCCTCACCTAATGGAGTAGCGCCCCATGCTGCTGCTGTCCAGTATGTGCCTGTGTCAGGACGATTCCATTCCAGTACTGGCTGAACTATTCCTGGTCCCCCACCATAAGGACTAATGCCATTAAACAAATAAATCACCTCAAGGCTCTCTGAACTTGGAGGATGGTCTGGAACATACCAATATGCATCAAACTGGGTTAATGAACTAATTGAAGCGTCTTCAGCCCATTCTATCCATTCATTAGACCTAGAATTTGACTGAATTTCTGTTCCAGATCGTTCGATTGCTTTCTCATTGATTATAGTAAGTATCAAATTTCCTTTTTCATCAGTTACAAAAGTTTGATTTCCTTTGTGATATGAATGAGACTCAGTCGGAACTAAATGAATAAATGTTGCCGGTTTTATGACACCTGCCGATGTGGGGATCATCGCTGAATCTTTATCATTTGCATAGAATAATGCTTTTCCCTCTTGATCGAATACTTTTGTCAAACCATCATCTGTATGATAAATAATCGATCCCGGAGATATAGAAAGGACTGATTCATCTGAAATAGGACTCAGGGGTAGATTAACTTCTTTCAGTGGGACAGAAGATTCCAGATCTAATGAAGGTGTGACAAAATCTTTTGCAAATTCTGTAGATTCTGCACTAACAACCGAAACGAACATTGTTCCGGCGAGTGCCACTATCATGAGCAGGCTCAAAGCCCGCATTGTTTTTTTCATTTTCATATTTTTCGTCTCCATTTCTTTTTCATGCCCCCGGAGACAGTCAATCCAGAGGTTTCATATATTTTGGAAGCCCTAATGCATTTATGCCCCCGGGCACGCAGGGGTTAAGCCGTTCTTGATCGGTCCGGGCAAAACCCCCTGCAACATCTTTTAGATGCTACATGGATGACTTTTCGTTTTACGCGATATATTGATTATGTCCAAATCATGCAACTAACTCCTTTCAGTTTGACGATTTGGACATAAAACGTAAATAACGTCTTTTTCCAACAGATTAATCATAGAAATCAGGAGAGTGATTTTACGTTAAAACAGATTTTAATTGCTGCATTAATCATACTTTGCTGCGTATCTTTTGCATCCGGCGCGGCTATTGAAGAGAAATCAGATCAGGATCTCATAGGCGAATTCGGGGACTACATTATATCGCCTGCAAGAGATTCCGGCGTAAACCTTGGTCCGAAATACGTCCTCGACACGATTACACAGGGCGAGACTAACTGGCACACAAAATATGTCAATTCCCAGATAACCGTACTCAACGTCGACCTCAACTGGGCCGATCCCACGGACTCACTGAGGCTGAAGATCTACACTCCCGACAACCAGTGTCTTGGGGTATTTTTTGACGATGACGATGGAAGACCTGATGACGGGAGGATCAACATTGATATCTGCAATTCCGGCGGCATTGCACAAGGTACCTGGTACTATGAAGTCTATGGCTACAGTGTTATCGGCAGAGAAGATTATTATATATAATCTCATATAGAATTGTTATCCATGCAGAATGTATCAAAATTCATTCTTTTTTTTTACATTCTTTTAATTTTTATGGCCACCGGAGTTCAGGCTGCAGAAGAGGATTATATTGTAAAATCCCACGAAGACAACCAGGATCTCATTGATAAGGGACTTATTGATTCAGGCGGTGCCGATTCTACCATTACATTCTGGGAGCTTCCATTGTTGATTAAGGTCTCATTTATTGCCGGAATTCTGGCGGCAATTTTCGGAACTATAAAAATTATTCCGGTAATACTGGGAAGGCTTGAGGATCTTTTTGACAACCAGAACCGAAAAGACATATTTGTCTTTATATCTGAAAATCCAGGTTGCTCAATTGCAGACATCTCAAATAATCTTGGGATAAACAGGGGTTCGACGAAATATCATATTGGGAAACTGATCTCCGATAGTAAAGTTACATTAGTGAAATCCGGGAAATTTATACGGATTTTCGAGAATTCCGGAATTTTTGATGAACAGCAAAAAGTACTTGCATCACACCTGAGAAATGAGACGGGGAGAAAACTTCTGTTAAGTATTATGGAAAATCCTGGTATTACGAATATGGATCTCGCAGAGAAGCATGATATGAATAAGAGTACAATACACTGGCACCTTAAAAAATTTCAAAAATCCGGCATTGTTCAATCTTCCCCTGAAGGAAAATATAAGAAATATTCCCTGAATCCCACTTTTGAAAATGATCTGAAAGATTACTTCTCCAAATAATCCATATGACGGGATCTTGGCTGTTTCATGTGAGGAAAAATCTGGCTTCAGTATTTTTCACAAACCCTCCGCCGCTGATGCCAGGGTTGCTGGTCGAAGGCGCTGGAGGGGCCGGTCCGTAGCGGTTCGGGGGTTTGAATTTCTTCCTTTGGATTTTTAAATATGAAAGAAATTCATTGAAATGGATCTAAAAAAAAGAGCGTAAATAAAAAATCAATCCTCCAATTATGGCACATAAATGAAGCACAATTAACATCTCAAAAAAATATGGGTCACGAAATCTAGACTCTTTAATCCTAGATTCTTGATAATCAAATATATTATAGAGGATTTTTGGCCTAGTTATTTTAAGAGATTTTTGATATTTCTCTTCGTTGGAGATTAATAATTTCAACAATTTTTGACTAGATTTAACCTGCCAAGACCAGTACGAGAAAACGTAATAAACAATTAAAATTGCAATGACTATTGCTAATATAAAAAATCCAAGAGAATAAACAATCCATTTATTATCATTAGAACTACTTGCAATCCAAATTATCGCACCAATTGAAATTGTGGTAGTCCATTTGACAAAATCAATTCCTTTAGCTAGAAGATTACTCGAAATCTCAATGAATTTTTCATTTGCTTCAATAATCTCGGGAGGGTCAGGCTTCAATAACTCTGACTCATCATCGGGATCTGCTGAATTCTCAGGATTCATATTCTATTGAATTATTTTAATACATTATAGGCTAATAACTCCTTCGAATGAGATGATCCAAAATACAGAAATTCTTGTTGGAAACACATTTATCCCTGGTTTAGTTACTCCACGGGTGATCTTTTTGGAAGTTTGAGTTACAGTTTAACAAGTGATTGAATAATGTCGAGAATTGAAACCATAACCACAAAAGTCAGGCCTATTAAAAAACTCTGCATCATTGACAATGATTTCGGCCTTTTTTGCCATATCAACAATGTATTCACAGAAGAGATTGGAGGATTTTATAACCTAATTCTCTTAAATGATGACAAATTATTTTCTCAAAATACTCTTGACTTTATAAAATATCATGATCCTGATATTATCATAAATTACTCAAAACGTGAAAATGAGTTGTTATTAGAAAAATTTAAGATTAGAGTCATTGACCCAAAAGCAAAGGAAAATTTTAATTTAGGCCATTATACAATTCCAATCAGCGTTTTAGACAATATCCCAGATCTGGCAAAATCTGTATTTCTTGAAAGGGTTAAAAAAATTATTTTATGCAATAGTAATTCTAAAAAACCTGAGAACTCGGTAAATTTTGTAAATCTTGGTTCATACTCAGTGGAAGAAGAAAACAATATTAAAAGGAATCCTCTTTTTCAAGGGATAGAAATCGATAACGCCCCAATAAGATTTGGTAATCTCAACATTTTCAAAATTAGAGAGAATAATTCAAATATACTGTACATTAACAACTTAATATACCGGCCATACCCTTTGGATAGTGTTTTCACAATAAACAATAATCAAAAGGGCTATTTTTATCAAAAACCTGCAATTATATTTGGAAATCCAAATGAATTAGACAGTATAATATATTTCTGGAACACAAGAGCAACATATCCATATTCAGAATTATTTTGGATTTCTATCGAATCATTTGATGAGTATCTTAATCAAATCAAACAATTTAGTAACTTTTGTATTTTTTCAGAAAGTGATGAACTTAGAGAAAAATTAAAACAAATATGTGAAAAATTTGAAGAAATAAATCCTGATAGATACTATTTTAACGGTTCATATGGCGGTTGGGACTGTTTTGAATATTTACAAAACATCGCTTTCAATGATGATCATGTGAGAATCATTCATCCACAAGAGAAGCTATTTTCAAAATCCGGGTTTAATGTAAATATTGCACTTGAAATTAATGGAATTGAAGAGACAATTTTACCTCAGAGTACAAATCTCGGTAGATTATTCAAAGAAGATAATCCTCATTCTAAGCAGTATTTTGCCAAAGTTGGTTCGAGGGGATTTGCAATATTACTCGAAAAATTTGTTCCATATGAAGAATCCCCGTTATCAGAGATATTAAAAATTCCATCAGAAATCCAAATTTTTAATGGAATATTAGCTGAGAGAGATCTAACTTACAATGAAACAAAAAATTCACAAGTTACTAAACAAGTTATCAATCTCTTAGGGGGGTATGATAATATTGAAATTCTAAAAGATGAGGTGATTTATGATTTAATTGTTGAAATCGCTCCTAAAAGAATTGAAAGAATTGTAAAAGATTTATCTATAGAATTAAAATGTAAAATTGATGATGAAATATTAGAAGAACTAATTAAAGAAAAATTTGAAGATATTGCGCCAATTAAATCAGAACCTGATTATACTGTAGATGATTTTTATTCTCGTGCGGGAGGTTATGAGAAAATTAAAGATAAAAAATCCTTTCAATCTAATATTGAAAAATTATATTCATCCAATTTGCTTTTACGAGGAAAAGGAATGTTATGCAAACAATGTGGTTCTCGTTTGTGGTATCCCATTTCTGATCTAAAAGATGATTTGAAGTGTTATTGTTGTAATAATAGCTTGAGAATTCCAATATACAATGAAGAAAAAGCTTTAAAAGACTCCTTTAAGTTAAATCAGCTTATATGTAATGCTGTTGATCAAGGAGTCCTACCTGTATTATTAACATCTCATCTTATTCATCATCAAAAATGGCTTGGAATTCGACTTATGTTTGATGTTGAAATTTTGGAAAAGAATGAACCAATTGGAGAAATTGATATTCTTTTTACTTTCGGAAAAAAGATAGGCATTTCTGAAGTAAAAGCAGATCGCGGATTTGAAGAAAATCAAATTGACAGAATTCTCAATATCAGAGAAAAATTGAGAGCTGATTTTATTATATTTTCTACATTAAAAGGAGCAAACTCAACAGAAGTTAATCAATTAATTACTTATTTAGAATTAAAAGAGATAGATTATCCAATCTTCATATTAACCAAAGAAATACTTTTCAATGAAAAAATCATAGACATTGGCAAATATTTCTATGTTGATCAAAAGACGAAATCATATCCAAAAGGAGTCATAATCCCTAGTTTCAATAGTCAGGACAGATAATAGTTTTCTTTTTATTTTTTAGTTCAACTCAAACCAAAACCCACGACGCCGAAGACTTCCCCTCGGGGATCGGGAGCCCGTCGTCTTTCAGCCCCTCAATGTGAAACGCAATCGCCTCGTGCATATTCTTCTCCGCCTCCTCGCGGGTTTTGCCGGTCGCAACACATCCCGGAAGGTCCGGGGAATATGCGGAATAATTTCCGTCCGCCTTTTCGATAATAATCAGAAACCTGAACATTATTTTCTCTCCTTTATTCCTGCCTGTTTCAATATGCTGTTTAGTGTACCGGGTGCGAGGGTATCGTTCATGTTGCCCGGAATCGTTATTCTTCCGGGGATATTGGGATTTTTGTACTGCCTATGACTTCCCCTTACAGATACAAGGTACCATCCCTCTACTTCTATAATCTTTATGACTTCCCTAACCTTCATATCTTCGCCCCCGGTCACTGAACTTTGATCATCTTTCCATTAATTCCGAGATATGATTATCATTTCGATTATTTGCAGGACAATACACGCTATTTCAAAGGATATTATGGTTATCGCAATCGTCCCTTCAACTCTCACTCGATCGAGATATGTCGCTGACCGAAGGGCTATCAGCCCAATCGATTCCTTGGGCGACCTCCGGTCACCATTTTTGAAAATTGGTTTTTGAAGGACGGACAAGCATCCCTCCGGCTCCAAAAAATCTCCGCCTGTGCAGAGGAGATCTTAATTTATTTTTCCCGCCGTCCTTCCGCCAGTCCCGCCAGGGAGGGATGATCTCTTCTCACAACTAAAAGAACTATAAATCGTATAACACAGAATTTTTTTTGGAGGTAACTTGTTTCACGTTATGAATCTGCCGCATCTCTCGCTCAGGGGTCGGGTGGCGAGGGATTGCCAAAGACGTGATCGAGAGATACCTGTTACAAAATCAAAAAAAAGAATTAAAAAATCACTCAGCTCCCGCAGGAGCCTCTTTTTCAGCCTCAACAACCTCAGGTCCAATCACCTTATCCTTCACCGGGCCGGAGAGAACAGGCTCCTTATACACGTTTGAAGTCGAGAGGCAGTCCTTCGGGCAGGCCTCGACGCACGAGTTGCAAATGATGCACCTGAACCTGTCGATCTCCCACGTGCGGTCCGGCTTCGA